>NZ_JBHFJG010000039.1:145628-203539 GCF_057559155.1 Rhizobium moroccans
ATCATCAACCGTGCGGCCACCACAGCAGACAAGGACCGGCTAAGATCCCTGCAGAAAAGGTGAGGGCACTGCCGCCGAAGCCATCAAAGAAGCCGGCTCGAGATTGCCGGAAGTCCTGCTCTGGGCCGCTTCCCTCCATATGATCGCAGCGGTCGTCCGGTTGCTGACCTGCAGTTTCGCGAAGATACGCGTCATGTGATGCTTAACGGTTTTCTCATGGAGATCGAGCTGGCGTGCGATTTGTTTGTTGCTCAAACCGATCGCGACGAGATCCAGGACCTCCCGCTCGCGCGATGTCAGTTCTTCCAATTGCTCGGCCTGGCTGCTCTCGTTCGAGGCTGTGCCGGTATCCGCCAGGATCTTGGCCGAAAGGCTTGGCGAAACATAGCTTTCTCCGCCGGCGATCGAACGCAGGACATCGGCCAGATCCCTTGAGCCGACGCCCTTCGGCACATAGCCCTTGGCGCCGCTCTGCAGGGCGCGCCGGATATCCTCGCCGGTCTCCGATACCGTCAGCATGACGATTTTCTGATCGGGGCATTCGTCGAGGATCGGGGCGAGGGCATCCAGCCCGCCTCCCGGCATTGAAATATCCATGAGCAGGATATCAGGCCGTTGCGTGACGGCGATCACCACCGCGTCGTCGCCCGTGCTGCCTTCCGCAACGATCTCGAACCCGAGTTCCGACAAGCTGCGCGAAACACCTTCCCTGAACAGCGGGTGATCGTCGACGACAGCTATACGCAGGTTTCTCGTCATGCTTGCTCCGTTTCACAGATATTCAAGGACATCGTCACCGTCGTTCCGCGTTTCGATGAGTTGATCTCGAATCGGCCACCAAGACTTTCGACGCGTTCACGCAAACCGGCAAGACCCAGGCTCGCCGGTTTGACCTGAGCGGGGTCGAAGCCCGGCCCGGTGTCGATGACTTCGACAACAACGCAATTGTCCTCCAAACGTTGCACCACCCGTTGACCGATGCCGCCTGCATGGCGCCAGCCATTGTTGAGCGCTTCCTGCACGAAGCGATAGATACAGATCTTGGCTGCGTGGGAGATATCCTGCGGCAGATCGGTGAGAGACAGTTGCACCTCGGTCCCGGTTCGGTCGCGATGCGCCTGAACGACTCTCTCCAGCATCTTGGCCAATCCTGTCGATTCGATGTCCGGCAGGATAAGCCCGGCGCAGATGTTGCGGATTTCCCGCATCGCCTCGTTCAGGCTGCCCTTGATCGAGGCAATCTCGCGCTCACGTCTATCGACGGGCGTCTGCGGATCCAGCACCGCCTCGCTATCCAGCCGCAGGGAGGCGTAAGCCACCAGCTGGGCCGGGCCATCATGGAGGTCGGCGCCGACCCGGCGTAGAAAACGTTCGTTCAATGCCGCGGTCCGCTGGGACGCCCTTTGCACCCGGGTATTGAGCGCCTGGTTCTGGGCCAAGAGAGCGGAAAGCTCGTTGACGCGATCGTTCAGCATGTGCCGCTGCTTTTCGATCGTGCGGCTACCGCCAAGAACGATGAAGGAAAGGGCGAGGAAAAATGCGAAAGTCGCCGCTGCCACGGCAAGCCAGCTATGCAGCCTGGCGTTTCGCAGGCTCCGCTCGAAGTCGTTCGCGACTTCGTAGAATTCTATGACGGCGACCACTTCGCCCGACCAGGGCTGGAGCACGGGATTGTAGATTGCCAGGAGCGGCAGGTCTCTCGCCTGCTCGGGAATGTCGGCGGTATTGTCGATCTGATCGAATTCGGCGACCATTTGTCCCGAAAGAGCCGTGCGCAGGTCTTCACCCGGCTCGAAACGCTTCCCCGTCAGGCTTTTGTCTTTCGAATAGAGTATCGTCCCGTCTTTCCGCCAGAGCTTGAACGATAAAAGGCGTGTTCCCAGCGTGCCTTGCGTCAACGTCTCGTCCAGCGCCCGCGCTACCGATTCATCCAGCGTCTCGGTGGTCGTCATGTCCGGAAGGATGGGCGCTATCACGCTGTCGACGTAGAGCGCTGTCGACGCCGCCGAATTCCGGGTTACCGCCTGCTCGATCAGATCCGAAACGAATGCGCCGATCAGCAGCATCGCCGCAACGGCTACCAGTCCGCCCGTGAACAGGAACTGCCTAGCCAGTGACTGGGAGCGCCAGTACGCAAGTAGTCTGTCTAGCCGCACAAGATGTATCGCCACGTTTCAGTTCAGCGCTCATACCTATGTCATGGGCAGCGCCCGTCAATGGCCGAGCGGCGGCAAAGCCGCGCTGGTGCCGGACTGGCCCGCGTGAGCATATGCTCACGCTTGGAGGTAAATGTCACATGGCGGTTATGAGCTCTCCTTAGAACGGGGACAGGCGCAGGCTTGCGACGCCTGTTGTTTCCAGCGGCCTTCCCACAGTGTCAGAGGATTTGTTCAGATGATCCGTTTCCGTAAAAGCACGTTAGCTGCCGTTTCCATGTTTGCCGTCATGGCCATGCCGGCATGGGCGCAGGCCAAGACCTCCATCGAGTGGTGGTATGCCAATGGCGGCCGCATCGAGGAGGGTATCCAAAAGATCATCGCCGACTTCAACAAAAGTCAGGACGATTATGAGGTGGTCGGCATTCGAAAGGGCAATTACGAGGAAACCTTCGCGGCCATGATCGCCGCATATCGCGTCGGGAAACATCCGACGATCATACAATCGAGCGAACGCACCTTCCTCACGATGATCGATTCCAACGCTATCGTCCCCGTCAGCGAATTGATGACGAAATACGACTATTCGATCGATTGGGACAATTTCGTCAAACCTGTCGCTGATTATTATCTTGAAGGCGACAGGCCCGCGGCCATGCCGTTCAACTCCTCGACGGCGATCTTCTGGTACAATGCGGATCACTTCAAGGCGGCCGGCTTCGATGCTCCCGGCGAAACTTGGGACGAGGTCGAAAAGCAACTCTATGCCATCAAGGATCAGGGTGTCGCCAAATGCGGCATGGTGCTGGACAGCGATTTCTACTGGAGCCTGATCGAGGGCTATGCATCGATTAACGACTATCCGTTCGGCACCAAGGGCAACGGCTTCGAAGGGCTCGACACCGAATACGTCTACAACAAGACGCCTGTGGTAAAGCAGGTCGAACGGCTGAAGCGCTGGATCGACGACGGCATCATCCAGCTTGCCGGGCAGGGTCTTTCGCCGAAGCAGCTCTATACCTCCGGCACCTGCTCGACGATCGTGACCTCCACAGCGGCCCATGCCGAGGTGGAGACCAATGCAAAGTTCGACTGGTCGGCGACCTACATGCCGCATGAGACCGACGTCTCGCCGCGCAATAGCAATATCGGCGGGGCAGCGCTCTGGGTGCTCAAGGGCAAGTCCGAAGCCGAAAGCGCGGCGGCAGCAGCCTTCCTCAACCATGTCGCCAAGCCGGAGACGCAGGCCTATTGGGCCGAGTGGACGGGCTATGTGCCGGTGACGAACGCTGCTTACGAAAAGATGAAATCGGATGGCTTCTTCGAGAAGCATCCGACCCGTGAAATCGCCATCCTTCAGCTCACCCGTGGCGAGCCGACGGTCAATTCCCGCGGCTTCCGCTTCGGCAACAGCAACCAGAGCTCGGCCATTCTGGTCGAGGAACTGCAGGCGGTGTGGACCGGCAAGAAGACGCCCCAGGAAGCCCTCGACTCCGCCATCGCGCGCGGCAACCAGGTTCTCCGCCAATACGAGGCTCTCAATGGCGGCAACTGATCTAGGCATGGTGGAGGAGGGGCGGTCCCGCTCCTCCTTTCCCGCTCGGCGGGGTGCCGTCCGCAAATGGCTGGCGCCCAGCGAAAGCGGCCTGAAGCGCGCTCACTTTCGAGGAGCGGGGCTGGCCGCAGCGCTGATTTCGCCTCAGCTCATCATTCTGCTGTTCTTCTTCTTCGTGCCCTCCTGGAAGGCGCTCTCGCTCGCTTTCGTGCAGATCGATCCGTTTGGCGGCAAGGCGATGTTCGTCGGCATGCAGAACTTCATCGAGCTTTTCACAAACGAAACCTATCGTTACAGCGCCTGGCTGACATTCTGGTTCACGCTCGCACAGAACGTCCTGACGTTGGTGATCGCCGGCGCGCTCGCTTTCGCGACCGACCATGTCATTCGCGGCCGCTACGGCTATCGTACCGTCATTCTGCTGCCCTATGCCATCGCGCCGGTCGTATCCGGCACCATTTGGGCATTCCTGTTCAATCCGTCCGTCGGCCCGATCGCGACCTGGCTGCAGAGCATGGGCTATCCCTGGGATCCGAACCTCAGGACGACGGATGCCGTCATTCTCATCACGCTGGCCTCGGTATGGAAGCACGTCTGCTACGACTACATCTTCCTGACCGCGGCCATGCTGGCAGTTCCGCAATCCTTGCGGGAGGCCGCCGCCATCGATGGCGCCAGACCATGGCGGCGTTTCGCCACCGTTTCGGTACCGCTGATCATGCCGACGGTCTTCTATCTCTTCATCATGAACTTCGTTTATGGGTTGTTCGAGACCTTCGGCATCATCGACTCGGTCACACGCGGAGGCCCTGCCGGATCGACCACCACGCTCGTCTACAAGGTTTACCAGGATGGCTTCGTCAACCTGAACCTCGGCTCGTCGGCGGCCCAATCCATCGTTCTCATGGTGCTCGCCATCCTCTTCACCGTCCTGCAGTTCCGGGCAATCGAGCGCAAGGTCAACTACGAGGTCTGAGCATGGTCGAGCGAAATCCGCTGCTTTCCGTCATCTGCCATCTGATACTCATCCTCGGAGCGCTGATGGTGGGCCTGCCGCTCTACTTCACCTTCGTCGCCGGCTCGCTGACGCCCGCCGAAATGCATCAGGTTCCGTTTCCATTACTGCCAGGCGATCATTTTACCGAGAACCTGTCCATCGCGTGGGAGAAGGGCGATTTCACCAGGGTCTTCCTGAATTCGCTCTTCGTCACCCTGGGCATCGTCTTCGGGAAAATCTCCATTTCGATCATCGCGGCCTTCGCGATCACCTATTTCCGTTTTCCCTTCCGGATGACCGCCTTCTGGCTGATCTTCATTTCCCTGATGCTGCCGGTCGAAGTGCGCATCATTCCAACCTACGAGGCGGTGGCGGATGCGGCCGGGCCGCTTCGCTGGCTGCTCAATGCGCTCGGTATAGGTCCGGCCCTTCAATGGCTGGCTGGGATCAGCATCGACGCGGCCATGAACTGGAGCCTCGTGAACACCTATTCCGGCCTGATCTTTCCGATCATCGCATCAGCGACGGCCGTCTTCCTGTTCCGCCAGTTCTTCCTGACCGTGCCGGATGAGCTTTGCGAAGCAGCCAAGCTGGACAATACCGGCCCGCTCAAATTCCTGTTCACGATCCTGTTGCCGCTTTCCGTGCCGAACATGGCCGCGCTCGCCATCATCCTCTTCATCGGCGGCTGGAACCAGTACCTCTGGCCGCTGCTGTTCACGACGGAAAAGGAAATGGGAACGGTCATCGTCGCGCTCAAGAACTTTGTTCCCGTCGGCGATTCCGAAGGCGGTTGGGAAGTGGCGATGGCCGCTTCCCTGCTGGTCATGCTGCCGCCGACGCTGGTCATTCTCTTCCTACAACGCTGGTTCGCCAAGGGACTGGTCGACGCCAGCAAATAATTCCACCCAAGACATGCAGGTATGACATGACGAAAATCGTAGGACATCGTGGCGCCAGAAACCTCTGGGCCGAGAATTCCATGGAGGGCTTCCGTCGGACGCTTGAACTGGGCGTCGATGCGATCGAGTTCGACGTGCATCTCACCGATGCGGGCGAGCTGGTCGTAATCCACGATGCGACGCTCGACCGGACAACCGAAGCAACGGGCTCCGTCAGGGCACTGTCTCCGAAGGATCGGTCGGCCATCCGCCTCAAGGGTTCGCCTGAGGGCATCCCGACACTGGACGAAGTGCTGGCGCTCTTCGCATCCTCGCATCCCGTCGACCTGCATGTGGAACTGAAGGCGGACGCGCACAGCGTTCCCTATCCGGGGCTGGAGGCTCTTGCCGCAGAGGCAATCCGGCGTCATGGCCTGACCGGCCGAAGCCTGCTGACCAGTTTCAATTTCGACGTGCTTGCCGAGTGCCGGCGCGTGGCGCCGGATATCGGCCGTCTATGCTCGATCGATGCGAGGTCCGCGGAAGCCCTGGGCGTCCAGGCAACGGTCAGAAGGGCGGCGGCGCTGGTCGAGATCGTCGCCGTGGAGAAGACAGTGCTCGCGACCGCCTTCGAGGAAATCAACGCCATCATTCCCCGAACGCGCTTGTGCGCCTGGGTGTTGAACGACCGCGAGGGGCTCGAGACCTGGCTTGCGCACGGTGTCGGCTGGATCACCAGCGACGATCCGGCCGCGTCATTGTCGGTTCGGGCGGAGGCGCTCGATGCCATCCATTAACCGCCGCACGGCGCTCGGTGGGGGATTGGCTTCAGTTGCGGTGTTGAAGCTTTCTCCGGCAAAAGGCGCCAGGCAGGTTCAGCCGGAATTTTCCCTGGGCGTGGCCTCCGGTTGCCCACGCCCGGAAAGCATCGTCCTGTGGACTCGACTTGTCTTTCCCGAAACTCCGGCAGACCCGTTCTCCTTTACTCCTTTAGAGCAGCAAGAATACGCCCCTTGCGAGGTGGAGTGGACCCTTGCACGGGATGCGGCGCTGACGGACGTGGTGCAGCGCGGGACCACTGTCGCATCGGCGGATTTCGGCCACTCCGTCCACGTGGAAATTGATCGACTCACGCCGGCGACCACCTATTACTACGGCTTTTCCTGTAATGGAGCGGCAAGCAGGATCGGAAGGACGAAAACCGCTCCGACCGCCAATGCCGAGACGCGTGTGCGTTTCGCATTCGCCTCCTGTCAGCACTTCGAGCAAGGTTTCTATGCAGCCTACCGCGACATGGCCGCTCGTGAGATCGATTTCGTGCTCCATCTGGGCGACTACATCTACGAAGGTGGCTCCAGAAGCGGCAAGGTTCGCTCTCACGAAGCGGGTATCCCGACGACGCTGGACGAGTATCGAGCCCGTTATAAGACATACAAATCGGATGCCGATCTCCAGGCCGCACATGCGGCTTTTCCCTGGCTTGTCATCTGGGATGACCATGAAGTGGTCGACAACTATCATTCGACGTCGGCTCCCACCGCTACGAACGAGCCACATTTTCTGACACGGCGGCAGGCCGCCTATCAGGCTTGGTACGAGCATATGCCAGTGCCACCGCATCTCGCGCCGGATTTCCGGAACCTGCGCATCCACGATCATTTCGCCTTCGGATCGATGCTGGACCTGTTACTTCTGGACGCTCGCCAATATCGCTCCCATGTCGCGGCTAATCTCGCCGAAGCTGCACAACCCCAACGGACGATGTTCGGATCCGAACAGGAGAAATGGCTCGAGGAGCGGCTCAGCCAGGCGCATGCGAAGTGGACCCTGCTAGCCCAGCCGACACTGCTTTCCGAGCGGGTAGGAGGATACAGCCGCGAAAAGGATATTCTGGATGGGTGGGACGGTTATCAGGTTGCGCGCAGGCGATTGATGACCATGATCGACAAGGCTGCTTTGCGCAATGTGGTTCTGCTCGGCGGGGACCTTCACTCCTATTATGCCGCACAGATCCCAGAGATGTTCGATATGCCGGCCGCAAAACCGCTGGCGACAGAATTCGTCGTCGGCTCCATCACCTCGAACGGTCCTTCTCAGGCAGCCCTAGACAAGGCGCTTAGCGCCAATCCGCGTCTCCGCTTCGGCAGGGGCGGAGCCCACGGCTATGCCCTCGCTACGCTGACGCAAGATCGCTGCATCGTGGAATTCGTCGCCGTGTCAGACAAGAACGATCCGGAGGCGACGATCGAGGTCTTCGCAACTTTCACGATCAAGGACGGCATTTCCGCCATAGAGATTTCAAAGTGAACAACGGGCTCATGAATAGCATTGATCTTCTTATTTTCGACTGCGACGGTGTCCTCATCGATAGCGAACCGCTTGCGGCGCGCACCCTGGCACAGGCCGTAACGCGAGGCGGGCTACCCATGACAGCCTACGACGTCCTTGTCGAGTTTACCGGCAAGTCCGAGCCTGAAATACGTGCGATTCTCGAAGCGAGGGGCTTGGGAAACACTGAAGCCGTCTTTTCGACCTGGCATGCGGAGATATTCTCGGCCTTCAGACGCGAACTGAAGGTCATGCCCGGCATGGCGGAGGTACTGCGGACGCTCGATGTCGCCAAATGCGTCGCCTCGAACAGTTCCGTGACGCGGCTGAAGGCCAGCCTCGGACTTCTAGACATATGGGACGACTTCGCGCCTCACGTGTACAGCGCGGAAATGGTGGCTGCCCCGAAGCCGGCGCCCGATCTCGTTCAACTGTGCCTCTCGAAGATGGGCGTTGCGGACACGAATAGCCTTCTCATCGACGATAGTCCGGCCGGCATCGCCGCTGCTCGGACGGCAGGCGTAAGGGCGATCGGCTTTGTCGCGCCTGGCGATCCTCGGCCGGGCAGGCGCAAACTCCTGCTGGAGGCCGGGGCGCAGGCAGTGGCTTTCGGTGCCGTTGAGCTGCACAAGTTGCTCGGCGAATTCGCCCACGAGCGCCAACCGATTCAGACCTCGCTCGGAGGGCTTGGAAATTGACCAGTATCGCGCGATCCAGCGCACGTCGCGCATCGAGGTCACGCCTCCGGCTTGGATGCCGGGATGAAGAGGGGAGGGATCACCATGGTCGTCAAAAGGGATGTTAACAGCAGCCGTCTCGACTTCACGGCGAAGGCAGGCTGGCTCTACTATATCGCCGGCAATAGCCAGGACGAGATCGCTCATAAGCTGGGCGTCTCGCGTCAGACGGCGCAGCGGCTTGTATCCCGCGCCGTTTCACAGGGATTGATCAAGATCCGGCTCGACCATGCTGTCGGCGATTGCATGGAACTGGGCGCCAGACTTGGTGCAAGATATGGGCTCAAGTTCGTGGAGGTCATCCCGTCCGACCCCCAGGTGCAGACCGCAACCGCGGGATTGGCACAGGCGGCGGCAGCCGAGATCGAACGCCGGCTGGCATCGGAAAAGCCTCTCGTCATCGCGATCGGAACCGGCCATACGCTCAAGGCGGCGATTGAGGAGATGGTGCCGTTGGATGCCCCGCATCACAAGATCGTATCGCTGACCGGCAATATCACCCGCGAGGGTTCCGTCTGGTTCTATAACGTCGTCTTCAAGATGGCCGATCTCATCACCGCCAAGTGTTTTCCGATGCCGGTACCCGTCATCGCCTCTTCCCGACAGGAGCGGGCGACGCTTCACAGCCAGCCGGGCATTCGTCAGACGCTGGGGCTTGCGGCCAGGGCCGACGTTGCCTTCGTCGGCGTCGGTGACGTAGGGCCTCAAGCAGCGCTCTTCATAGATGGCTTCATCGCCAAGGATGAGCTGGCGTTGCTGCAGAGTGCCGGGGCCGTCGGGGAGATCGTCGGCTGGACATTCGACAAAGACGGAAGGCTCATCAAAGGCATCACAAACGATCGGGTCGCCAGCGCGCCCATACCCTCATGCGACAGGACGCTGGTCATCGGTGTCGCCAAGGGCGAGAGAAAGCTTGCGGCTCTTTATGGCGCCTTAAGGGGGCGTTTGATCAATGGCCTGATAACCGACGCGCTGACGGCCGAAAACCTGCTGGCATGATGGAAGCTAGAGGATTAATCGCTCCGCCCATGCCTTCCTGGCCTTGAAATAGTCTCGCGAACACGGCTACCCGCTTTCAAGGGTGCACTGCCCTCCCGACCATTCGAACGACGCACGATCGCCGTCAACTCGGTTGACAACGGTCAATTTCTTCGCGAATGTATTCTACATGGATACGACATATTCAAATAGAATACAAGAGGAAAGCGGAGTCCGCCCCCTCTCCACCGTTTTGAAGACGATGGCGGTGCTCGACGTGCTGGCGGCAAGCCCACGGGGGATGAAGCTGCCGGAGGTGGCCTCGGCCATGCAGCTCTCCCGGCCGACCGCTTATCAACGGCTGCTGACGCTCATCGAGGCGGGATGGGTCGAACAGGACAAGGAGATGCGCTACCGTCTCTCCATGCACGCCTGCCGTATCGCGGCCTCGGCCCTGGAGCAGGCCGATCTCGGCACGCGTGTCCAGCCGATCATCGAGATGCTGGTGCAGCGGGTGAAGGAGACGGCTTCATTGGCGGTGCTCGACCGCGGGCTTCCCTGCATCGTATCGCGTGTCGAATCCGAGAGCGTGCTGCGCGCCGAACAGAAGATCGGCACGACGATGTCGCTCGAAGGCTCGGCTTCAGGCCGCGTACTGACCGCGTTCGCCGACGAGATGACGCTCGGCAAGCTGAAAGAGAGCGGTGAACCGCTCGCTTCCGAAGACATCCTGACGGCGACGCAGGCCGACGGCTATGCCGTTTCCAGCGGCTATACCAAAAGCGGCGTGATCGCGATCGCCGCGCCGATCTTCGATCTCAACGGCAAGTGCACCGCGACCCTTTCGCTCGTCATGCCGGAGTTCCGGTTCGACATAGAGACGTTCCGCGAGCCGCTGCTGGAAGCGGCCAAGACCATCACCAAAATGCAGCAGGGAGAACGTTGACGGTCATGACCGCGACTTCCGAACAGGCGGCGATGCCGCTTCCAAGACCCGGACACGAGGTGATGAAGACCTCCCGGCTCGCCGCCATCCAGCCGAGCCGGTTGAGCATCACCCGGGCACTCATGAACAAGATGATCCGCGAGCGCTGGGACATTTCCAACCTGCTCTTCGATGTGGACGCCAATGCCGAGGGTACGGTGGTCTATTCCATCAAGACGCCCGGACAGGAGTTCTCCTTCATCGGCTTTTCGCGTCCGCCGAGCTCGACGGCCCGCACCGGCCGCATCATAGGTCAGGCCTGGGACATGATGGGCGCCCTGATCGAAGGAGCGGCCACGGAGGCCGACGTCGAGACTGCGCGGCGGGAGATCCCAAAGCTCTATATGGGGCGCGCAACCCCCGGAACACTGATCTGGTGCCGGTCGAACCGCTCCATGCGGGTCTTCAATCAAACACTCGAAGCGCTTGCCGAAGGGCGGCAGCCCGAGGTCGCCGACCTTGCCAAGGTCTGCTACCTGATGCGCAATACCGGACTCGACGGCAACGGCACGTTCGGCACGCGCTCTTTTCCTTCGCTCGGTGCCGGCCATGCGCTCGGCGGGGTTCTGCAGGCTCAGCTTCTCACCGCCTATCTCATGCGGGAATTCTCCTGCGACCTCGTCGAGAATCTTGCCGCCAAGAAATCCGACAAAGCGGTCAAACTCGATCCGAAACTCCGCCGCTATATCGGTGTAGGCAACGGTTCGGCGCTGGGTCTCATCTTCTTCGTGCATAAGCACCCGAAGCTGATCAGTGCGCTTCTCAGTGCCCGCGAGACGGCGATCGCAAAGGCCAGAGGGCTGAAGCTTGCCGCAGGCGATGGGCGGGTTTCCCGCCTCATCGCGCTCCTGCGACAGGCGATCGTCTTCCGCAAACAGGACCAGATGCTCTACGAGACATTCACATCCAGCGACCAGATTGCCGGCGATCTCGAACAGGTGGTCACCGCCCTCGAAGAATTCCAGGCGAACGGCACGGTCAACGGCCGCGCGGCCGACCAACCGCTCGACATTCTGGCCTGCGAATTCGACGGCGACCTTTCACCCGAGGCCTACGAAACATTCCTTTCCCTGATGATCGAGCTCGTGCCGGAAGACGCCGACCGGCTTATCGAGGCGATATCAGGAGCCGACGAACTCAACGTCTCTCCCGCCGAGACCGTGGAGCACGTCTCCCGCCTTCTGCGCGAGGAATACCAGTGGGCGCTCGAGACGGACATGTCCGGTCCGGAAGCCTATAAATATGTGTGGTACAAGTCGGAAACTGCCGAGGAGCCGAGGCGCGGTGCCCGCGAGGAGGTGCCCGATGCGCTCGATCTCGGCTTCGATGCATGCGGTGAAATACAGGCGCTTGCCGCTGATCTCGGCGGGGCTGAAAGCTCGCTCACTATTGCACGCTTTCTCATGAGGCATCCCGAGCACCGCTACATCGTCGCGCGCATCCAGAGCCTGCGCGGGCACGGCTATCACACGCCGCTCGCCAACATCAACGCCGAGCAATTCGTGCCGATCGATCTGGTGCGGCTGATGAATGTCGGCATCCACGGCATCGACAAGACCCGCGACTTCCTCAGCCGTAACCTGCGTGGGGTGCTCTATCACGGGGCTCCGACGCCCGACGATCTTCGCGCCGGCTATACCGGCACCTGGTACTACCCGTCGGAGCCTGTCCTATGACTTCTTCATCGACCCAGACCACGATGCGCGTCATGCCCCGCGAGATGCGGATGATGTCCGAGCGCATCTTTTCGCTCACCAGCTTGCCCAAGGGCTTCTTTCTCGTCGTCGGTGATTTCCCGATGTATTCGCAGAAGCTTGGGCTCGGCGGTTTTCGGCTGTTCGAGGAACGCTTCGAAAGCTTCGGCTCGGCCGATCCGTCCCGTATTTCGATTACCTCGGAGGAGGGGGCACGGATCGTGCTTGCTGGCGCCGGGCAGCATGCCTGGTTCGTGCTTCCGGCAGTGATCGATCTCCTCGGAGAACTCGTTCAGAAGTTCGATGCGGCGGAGCTGACCGTCAATGATGCCGTCGACCCGGCCGAACTTGCGGTTGCTGCAAGTCTCGGGGGGCGCACGGGCCTCGCGATCACCGTTTCCGGCAATGTACTGAACGCAGTGGCTGCACCGGTTACCGGGGACGTCCGGCAGGACGATCCTCTGCTTTGGGCGTTGTTCGAGGGCGGAGTGGAGGTCGAAGCCGATCTCTGGTGGCGCATCTACCATCTGGCCAAGAAGGCGCTTGCGACCGACAGCGTCGTTTCCCGCCGCCATGCCGGGCCGATGATCATCACCGAGGATGGCACGGTTATCGGTCGCAAGGACAATGACGACGAAACGGATGTGAGCTTCCTTGCATCCAAGCTCTCCGAACGCGAAAGGGAAGGCGCCAAGGCATGATCATCGACGGGTTGCAATGTGGACATTTCGATCGCGGCGCCTTTGAAACCCTGCTCAAGGGAACGGTTGGCGGCGTCGTAAACACCTGTGGTTTCTGGGAAGGCACGGTGGAATCCCTCGATTCGATCGGCCGCTGGCGGGACCTGGTGCGCGAGAACTCAGACATTGCCGAAATCGCGTTGACGGCAAGCGACATCACCCGCATTTCCAATACGGGCAGGCTCGCCATCATCATGGGTTTCCAGAACAGCAATCTGTTCGAGGGCCGGATCCGCTTCGTCGAAATGTTCGCCGAACTCGGCGTGCGCGTCGTGCAGCTCACCTACAACAACCAGAACGAACTCGGCGGTTCCTGCTACGAAGCGGAGGATTCCGGCCTTGCCCGCTTCGGCAAGGAAGTGGTGCGCGAGATGAACGCGGCCGGCATTCTGGTCGATTGCAGCCATGTGGGCGATCGCACGACGCTGGACGCGATCAAGGTTTCCGAAAAGCCGATCGCCGTGACCCATGCCAATGCCCAGTCGCTATTTTTCCATAAGCGCAACAAGTCGGACGACGTCATTCGGGCGCTGAAGGATACCGGTGGCGTGATCGGCTGCGCCGCCTATCGCAACATCACTGGCGACGAATTCTGCGCCTCGATCGAGGCTTGGTGCACAATGGTCGCTCGTACCGTCGATATCGCCGGTATCGATTCCGTCGCGATCGGCACGGATAAGAGCCATAATTTTACCGCGCCCGACTATGCCTGGATGCGCAAAGGCCGCTGGACCCGCGGAGAAGACTACGGCGCAAGCGCCGCCGGCAAGCCGCTCAAGGCTGCGCCGCCGGAATGGTTCCAGAAAGTCGAGGACATCCGGGTAATCCCCGACGGTCTCCGTACAGTGGGATTCTCGGAAGAAGAGGTAGCGAAGATAACCCACAAGAACTGGCTTCGGCTCTATGAGGCCACTTTCAGAAAAGCATAGGAGGAGAACAGACATGCCTGCAAGGAAGGCTTTCCTCATGCCGGATCGGCGCACGTTTCTGAAGACGGCGGGTGCGGCCGTGAGTGCTTCGCTCGCCGCACCCTATATCGCGCGCGGCCAGGAAAACGTACTCTACGTCAACACCTGGGGCGGACCTTGGGAAGAGGCGGCCAAGGCGCATCTGATCGACCCATTCACCGCAGAGACCGGAATTCAGGTGAAGACCGTTTCTCCGGTCTCCTTTGCCAAGCTCGCCCAGCAGGTGAACACCGGCATCTACGAGTTCGACGTGACGACGCTCGGTGCCGGCGAACTCGTGCGCGCCAACGACGCGGGCATCATCGAGGAGCTGGAAGCCCCTTATGAGGGCGGCCTGTTCGAGAACGGCATCGCTTCGCACGCGTTTGCCACGGTGCTTGCCTGGCGTTCCGACAAATACAAGGAGGCGCCGAAGACCTGGGCGGACTTCTGGAACATGCAGAAGTTTCCCGGTGGGCGTTCGCTGCAACGCTATGCCGCCCGTGTTCTGCCGATCGCGCTTCTCGCCGACGGTGTCGCCGTGAAGGACCTCTATCCGCTTGACGTCGACCGGGCCTTCGCCTCGCTCGACAAGATCAAGCCTCACATCCGGGTCTGGTGGACGGCCGGAGCCCAATCGACCCAGATCCTGCGCGACGGCGAAGTCGACATGATCGGCATCTGGCACGGCCGCTTTTTCGAGGCGGAAAAGGCAAGAGCACCGGTCGCCATGACCTGGGACCAGGGTGAAATCGATCGCTCCTACTGGGTGGTGGCCAAGGACACGCCGAATCTCGAGAACGCCAAGAAATTCGTCCAATTCGCAACCAGCGCCAAGCCGCTGGCCGGGTTCTGCAAGGCGGCCGACTATGGGCCACTGAACCCCGCTTCCGGTGAATTCGTCACCGCGGAGGAAGCCAAGCGCATGCCCACGTCGCCGGAGAACTATTCCCGGACCTTCGAGCAGGACATGGCGAACTTTGGCGCCGATCCGGCAGAGATTGCCGAGCGCTTCGAAGAATGGATCGCGAGCTGATCCGCTCTTCAAGATCGCCTGCATCATCCATTTAAAAGCATCGCGCGGATCACCGCGCGATGCCATGCGACATGCCGAAACTAGAAAAGGGGAGCGGCAATGGGCACAAGTCTTTCAAAACTCACAGAAAAGCCTAACATCTGGCCCTGGCTTCTCCTGGCGCCGCTGGGCATCTATATGCTCATCTTCTTCGTGGTTCCGCTCGCCGACGTGGCGATCATGAGCTTTACGGAGCCGCGCCCCACGCTCGCCAACTATACGAAGGTGTTGACCGGAGCGCTTTACCAGCGTGTCTTCCTGAACACCTTTCTGACGGCAGCTTTCGTCACTGCATGCTGCCTTCTGGTGGGATATCCGCTCGCCTACCTGATGGCCCATTCCAAGCCTCGCACCGCGATGCTGATCCTGCTTCTGGTGACCATGAGTTTCTGGACCAGCTTCCTGGTGCGCACCTATTCCTGGATGGTGTTGCTCGGCAATAACGGGCCGTTGATCGCCTTCCTGCAGATGATCGGCATCGAGAGCCCGCCACAGCTTCTCTTCACGCGCTTCTCCTCCACGCTCGCGATGATCCATATCCTGGCGCCCTACATGATCATGAACATCTATTCGGTGATGAAAAAGATCGATCCGGCGCTCATTCGTTCGGCCGAAAGTCTCGGCGCCAAGGGCTTTTCCCTGTTCCGGCACGTCTACCTGCCGCTTACGGCGCCGGGCATTGCAAACGGCTCAGTGCTTGTCTTCGTCATCTGCCTCGGCTTTTACGTGACGCCGGTTCTGCTCGGCAGCCCGCGCGAGCAGATGATCGCCGGCCTGATTGGGCACCAGATCGAAGAGTTCCTCGCCTTCGGCCTCGGTTCGGCCATGGCCATGGTGCTGCTCGCGGTCACCCTCGTTATCCTCACCATCTATCACCGCCGCTTCGGCCTCGACAAACTCTGGGGGTGATCGTCCATGAACACATTCATGCGCTGGGCCGGCTTTCTTGTCGTTCTTTTCATCGCTGCACCGCTCGTCATCGTCGTGCCGATGTCGTTCTCCGACGCCCGATCGCTACAGTTTCCGCCACCAGGCTATTGGCTCGGCTATTACCGGGCCTACTTCACGGACATGAGCTGGCTGATCCCCACCTGGAACAGCATCCTGATCGCCACGGCGACGATGATCCTCACCATGCTTCTGGTGGTGCCGGCCACCTTTGCCCTGGTACGGCACCGCTTCCGCGGCAAAGGTTTCGCCGACCTCATGATGCTGATGCCGCTTGCCGTGCCGCACATCGTAATGGCGGTGGGCTACTATTCCTATTTCGGTCAGCTACGGCTCGTGCACACCCATTTCGGTGTCATCCTGGCCCATACCTGCCTGTCGGTCCCGATCGCGTTCCTGGTGTTGTCGGCCAATCTGAAGGGCTTCGACAGGAACCTTGAGCGGGCGGCTCAAAGCCTCGGCGCCAACCCGGCAAGAACCTTCATCCATGTGACGCTGCCGATCCTGAGGCCGGGCCTCATCATCAGTGCGCTCTTTGCCTTCGTCCAATCCTTCGACGAAACCGTGGTGGCGATCTTCATCTCCGGCCGCGGCGCGGAGACCCTGCCACGCAAGATGTTCGACAGCATCCGCCAGGAAGCCGATCCGGTGATCGCGGTCATCTCCACGCTTCTGTTCGCCATAGTCCTCGTCGGCATCGTGGCTCCCTATTTCATCAGCGCGCTGCGCAGCCGCGCTCCGAAGCCGAGCAAACCCGTCGGCGCACAGTGATTTCCAAGGAATTCCCATGACCAGTTATCTGCAGCTCTCCAGCATCACCAAGACCTACGGGCATTTCACGGCGCTCAGCGACGTCAATCTTTCGGTCGAAAAAGGAGAGTTCGTGACCTTCCTGGGCCCAAGCGGCTCAGGCAAGACGACGACACTGATGATCATCGCCGGATTCGAAAAGGCAACGTCCGGACTTGTTCAGGTGGGCGGCCAGTCGATCACGCAGCTTGCACCGCATGAGCGCAACATCGGCATCGTCTTCCAGAACTACGCGCTCTTTCCGCACAAGACGGCGGTGGAGAACGTTTATTTTCCGCTACAGATGCGCGGGGTCAGCCGCAGCCAGGGGCTGAAAAAGGCGGAGGACATGCTCTCGCTCGTCGGCCTGAAGGGTTTCGGCCACCGTCATCCGAAGGAGCTGTCAGGCGGCCAGCAGCAGCGTGTGGCGCTGGCGCGTGCACTGGTGTTCGAGCCGTCGCTGCTCCTCCTCGATGAGCCGCTAGGCGCGCTCGACAAGAATTTGCGCGAGCAGATGCAGATCGAGATCAAGCGCATCCAGCGCAGCCTTGGGGTCACGACGATCTTCGTGACCCACGACCAGTCGGAAGCCATGTCCATGTCCGACCGCATCGTCGTCTTCGAAAAGGGACGCATCGAGCAGGCTGCAGCGCCACTCGACATCTATCATCGCCCGCAAACCTCATTCGTCGCCGCATTCATCGGCGAGAGCAATCTCATTCCCGCAACGGTGACGAATGCGAGCGCCAGGATAGCCGAGAACCCGGTACTCGATTCCTTCGACTATGCGGGCACGGAGGTCCTCTCCGATGGCCAGCCGGTGACGCTGCTGATCCGTCCCGAACATATCAAGCTTTCCCGCAGTCCAATCGAAGGCCGCAAGAACGTGCGCATGACGGTCGAGACGATCGTCAACTACGGCGACAATGCACTCGTTATCGGCCGGGCAGGGGATCTCACCATGCGGGTACGTGTGCTCGGCGCCGATGTCGTCATCATCAAGGAAGGCGAGGAATGCTGCATAAGCTGGACGCCAGATTCCGTATTCGTCATCACGAAGTAATCAGGTGATCTATCTCATGACGCAAGATTTCTCCTCCATCATCCACCGCTTCGGCATCGGCAAGCGCGGCAGCCTCGCCGTCGTTCACCAGGGTACCGGTTATTTCGCCTGCACGCCGCAAGCGCCTTATGACGGATCGCTTAGTGCGGCCGAACAGACCCGTCAGTTGCTCGCCAAGGCGGAAGGGCGGCTGGCCGAGATCGGCTCGGCCAAGCAGGGCGTGATCTTCTGTGCCATCATGCTCGCCAACATGGACGACTATGCCGCCATGAACGAGGTCTGGGACGAATGGGTCACCGACGTCGCCCCGCCGGCGCGCGCCTGTTTCGAGGCGCGACTCGCAAGCCCCGACATGAAAGTCGAGATGATCATGGTCGCAGCGACCAGGGCAGCATAGGGAGGTCGTCCGCTGCGGATGTCATGGCCTCCGGACCAAGGTTGATCAGGCCATCACGGCTTCTATGAGGAACGGTCCCTTGCATCCGAGCGCCCTCTCATAGAGCTTCACGAACTCTTCCGTCGTCGTGGCGCGCCCGGATTCGACGCCGAGCCCTTTGGCGAGCGAGCACCAATCAAGCTTAGGCTGGTCGAGATCGAGCATTTTGCGAGCGTTCACGCCGTAGGAATTGACCCCGACATTCACCATCTCGCCCTGCAGAATGCGGTAGGCGCTATTGGCGAAGACGATGGTGACGACGTCGAGCTGTTCGCGCGCCTGCGTCCACAATCCCTGCACCGTATACATGCCGCTGCCATCTGCCTGCATGGCGATCACCTTGCGATCCGAGGCGCCGATCGCAGCGCCGGTCGCCAGCGGAATGCCGATGCCGATGGAACCGCCGGTGATCGGCAGATGGTCATGCGGATGAAGGCAAGGCGCTAGGGCATTGTGCTGGCCGATCGAGGTCAGCGCTTCGTCTATGACGATCGCGTTTTCGGGCAGATGGCGGGCGATGGCCAGGCTGATTGCATCGGGCGTCAAGGCGCCTCTGCGAACCTGGATGTCGTTCTGCCGGAACGGATTTTCTACGAACGCGGCATTCGGCGCGATGCCGAGTTCATCGGCCAACTGCTCCAGCACTTCGGCAAGATCGTGTTCATGTCCGGCCAGTTGGATAACATCGCAGCCGGGAGGCAGCGTGGTGCTCGGCTTTCCCGGATAGGCGAAGAATGTCACCGGCCGCGAGGCGCCAATGCAGATTGCCACCTCGAAATCCTTCAGCGCCTCGATTGCCAGCTCGATATTGTAGGGCACCGGTCTGACAAGGGCACGACCTGCCCCGCGCGCGCTTCTCGCGGAGGAGGTGGAGAAGAGAGCCGCACCGGTCGCGGCGGCGATCCGGCCGGCGGTATTCACCGGCTTTTCCCGCATGGCCTGGCCTGCAAGGAGGATGACGACACGTTTGCCGCTGCGAAGTGCATCGGCGGAAGCCTTGAGCGCTTCGGGATCGATAGAGGAAGGGGAGGGAACCACGACGGGCGAAAGCTGCACGGGCGAAACCTCGCCCCAGGCGGCATCCGCGGGCAGGATCATGGAGGAGACGCCCCGCCGGGCAATGGAGGCCGTGAAACCCTCCTCCGTGCAACGGCGGATGTCCTGGGCGCCGGCGGCGCGCCCGACCCAATGCGACATCGGTCGTGCGAGGCTCTCGATATCACTCGTCAGTGGCGCGTCATATTGCAGGTGATAGGAGGCATGATCGCCAACGACATTGAGGATCGGCGTGCGGGCGCGGCGGGCATTGTGAAGGTTTGCCAACCCGTTTGCGAGACCTGGGCCAAGGTGCAGCAAGGTAGCAGCCGGCTTGTCCGCCATGCGGGCATAGCCATCCGCCGCACCGGTCACTACACCTTCGGAAAGTCCGAGCACGCAGCGCATGGCGGGCTTCCTGTCGAGCGCGGCGACGAAGTGCATCTCCGATGTACCCGGATTGGCAAAGCAGACATCGACGCCATTCACCAAAAGGACATCACAAAGCATATCGGCGCCGTTCATGGACATTTCCTCTTCTAGGGGAGTGGCGAAGCGAACCGGGTTCGGTCCATTTTCGGAGAGCAAGGATCAGGCCGCTGCGGACGCGGTATCCGAGAAGGCGGCCTCGATCGAGGCCTCTAGGATATCCAGCCCTTCCTCCAAGACCTCCCATTCAATGGTGAGAGGTGCCAGCAAGCGGATCACATTGAGGCGCGTTCCGCAAGACAGAAGAATGAGGCCCCGCGCTTCCGCCTCCGCGACGATGCGGGTGGTGATAGCCGGTGCTGCAGCCTTGGAGACGCGATCCTCGACCAACTCGAAGGCGACCATGGCGCCTGGGCCGCGGACATCGCCGATCCGCTCCATTCCCTGGCGCGCGGCGATGGACGTGAGGCGATCGTTGATCCTGCGGCCGATCTCGGCTGCACGCTCGCAGAGCCTCTCTTCTTCGATGACGTCGAGCACGGCGTTGGCGGCGGCAACGGCGAGCGGATTGCCCGCATAGGTGCCCCCGAGCCCGCCCGGATGCGCCGCGTTCATGATCTCCGCTCTGCCGGTGACGGCCGAAAGCGGAAACCCGCCGGCCAACCCCTTGGCCATGGTGACGAGGTCCGGCTTCACGCCCGCATGCTCGAAGCCGAACATTTTGCCGGTGCGGGCCATGCCGGCCTGAACCTCGTCGGCGATCAGCACGATGCCGTGCCGGTCGGCGATCTCGCGCAGGCGGACCAGGAATTCCTTCGGCGCGACGTTGAAGCCGCCTTCACCCTGGACGGGCTCGACGATGAAGGCCGCGATCCGCTGAGGGTCGACGTCAGCTGCGAACAACCACTCAAGTCCGGCGACTGCTTCATCGGTCGAGACGCCGAGATAGGGATTGGGGAAGGGCGCGTGGAAGACCTCGGCCGGGAAGGGGCCGAAGTTCTTCTTGTAGGGCATGACCTTGCCGGTGAGCGCCATGCCGAGCAGCGTGCGGCCGTGGAAGGCGCCGGAAAAGGCGACCACGCCGGAGCGGCCAGTATAGGCGCGGGCGATCTTGATGGCGTTCTCGACGGCCTCGGCACCGGTCGTCACCAGCATGGTACGGTTTTCCGCACCGGTCGGAGCGATCCCGTTCAGCCGCTCCGCAAGCCGGATATAGCCCTCATAGGGCGCCACGTGGAAGCAGGTATGGGTGAAATGCTCGGCCTGCTCTGCGACCGCGCCCATGACCTTCGGATGGCGATGACCGGTGTTATTGACGGCGATGCCAGCCGCGAAGTCGATAAAGCGGCGCCCCTCCACATCCCATAGCTCGGCATTCAGCGCCTTCTCCGCAAAGATGGAGCGGGTGCCGACCCCGCCCGCAACTGCGGATTTCTGGCGTGTTTGAAGATCTGCTGAGGCGGTCATGACAATCTCCCCTGTTGTCGATGACTCAGCTATAATGCTGCTCATTATATTGAGCAATAGATGCCGTCCAGAATCATAAATAAGGTGGCGAGCAGGCCGAAATGACGATGGTGCGACGGTCGGAAAGATTGCGGAAGCGGTGAGGCACGCGGCTGTCGAAGAGATAGGCTTCGCCCGCCTTCAGCACCCGGACCTCATCACCCACGGTTACCTCCAGCTCGCCTTCGACGACAAAGCCGCCTTCGGAAGACGCATGCTGAAGAAGCGTATCGCCCGTATCGGCATTGGCCTCGTAGATCTCGTGTAAAATCTGAAGGTTATGGGCTCGAGCATCACCGATTTGTCGAAAAATCAGCGTGCCGTCGCTGTCCGAGATCGGGGAGGCTGCTATCTTGGAGGTGAGGTCGACCAGTTCATGAGCGGAGAAGAACGGGCCTTTCGGCGGGCTTCTTTCCGGCTCGAAGAAATCGCCCATGCCGACCCCGAGGCCGTTCAGGATTTTCCTCAAGGTGGCGACCGAAGGGCTGACCTTGTTGGTCTCGACGTTCGATATCTGAGCATGCGGCACGCCTGCGCGCTCGGCCAGCTGGCGCTGCGAAAGGCCCGCCGCGACGCGCATGGCGTTCAGGCGGGCGCCGATGTCGAATTTCTGGTCCATTTCACATCTTTCCACTCGCTGTCGGCAGGTTATGACGTGGAACGATGGATTGTTCAACTGGATGATATTTTGAGCATAACTATTAAGAAACGAGATCCATTCATCGGTTACCGCAGATCTGACACGGTTTCCGCTGCCACCGGGGCAGGTGAAGGCTCGGCGGGCAAGGGCGCTGGGCCTACGAGCGGGAAGTAGGCAGCTACTGCCAGCTTGCTGCCCTCGACCGAGAAATGCTCGGCGTCCTCGTACAGATACTGGCCTTTTTCGCGATACGGGCATTCCACGCCGGAGCAAAGTGAAGGCAACGGATCGATGAATGCAGCCGCGCCAGCATAGTGCTTGATTTCAGCGTTGATGGCCGGGTCGAAGAAGATCTTCCATTTGTCCACGGCGTCCGGCTCGCGGCTTCCCTTAGCATAGGCGATCACCTGCACGCTGGTGGAAAACTGCGGCGACTGGCCGATGACGTAAACCTTCGTACCAAGCGGCTTAAGTTGTGCGAGCGTGCTTTCGAGCTGGTCCAACCCGCGCAATTGCAGGTCCGTCCAACGGGCGCTGAGGATCACCGTGTCGATGTTCAGATCCTTGATGATCTTCAAAGCATTGGCATTAAACTCGGTGCAGCGCGGCCGGGCATAGGAATAGTAGGAAATGATCGGCGGGCAGCCCGCGGCCGTGTACTGGAGGATCTTCATCGGGATCCGTGCGGAATTGGCTGCGATCCCCGGAACGTATTGAGCGGCAAAGGAGTCGCCCCACAGAAGTGCCACCGGCCCGTCACTTTGCGTGATCGCGCAGTCGTCGGCACTCCATTTGCGATAGTCCGGGTCGTTGGACAGGAAGCACTTGCCCTGGTTCCATTGCTCGTGGCCGGCAATCTTCTGCTCGGTAAAGTCTGGAGTGCGCCCGGGAAAGCCTCCGGAAGCGATGCCGACAGCGCCGGCCGCCGCGAAAACAACGATCGCAGCCACGCCGCCTGCCAGAAGCCGCGGCTGCGTGATCGCCGGGTTGGGTGTGCGGAACGGCTGTTCGACAAAGCGCCATGACAGGTAGGCCAGGATGAAGCTGGCGGCGACGATGGCGAATGCCTGGATTGTGGTCGGGTGGTCGAGGGTCTGGTAGCGGAAAAAGGAAACGATTGGCCAGTGAACCAGATACAGGGAATAGGAGATCAGGCCGATCCCGACCATCGGAGGCAGCGACAGGATCGATGTCGCCAGGGGCCGGGCAGGCGATTTGCCGACATAGATCAAAAGCACGCTGCCGAGGCATGGATAAAGCGCGTTCAAGCCCGGAAACGGCGTGGCCTCATCGAACGTGAAGACCGCAAAGGCGATCAGGCCAAGACCGAGAAACCCGATCGCCTCGGCAAGCCAGCGGGACCTCACCATGGGTATCATGCCCAGGGCGAGCGCTGCTCCGAGCAACAGCTCCCAGGCCCGGGTCGGCAGGACGTAGAAATTGGCGGTCGGAGCGGTGGTGGTCGCATAGACGCTCAGCACGAAGCTGACGAGAATCACAGGCAGCAAGGTCAGCAGCCATCGCTTTCCGAAAAAGCGATAGATGATGAACGTCGCGATCGGCATGAATATATAGTATTGCTCTTCAACTGAGAGCGACCACGTATGCAGCAACGGACTGAATACTGAATCGGCGGCAAAATATCCGGACGCCTTCCAGAAATACATGTTGGACATAAAGATCGATGTCGCAAGCAGACTCTTTGAGAAATCAAGAAAGTACGAGGGGATAAACAAAAGATAGGCGATGACGCATGTGATGGCGACGGTGACGAAGAGAGCCGGAAAAATGCGCCGGACGCGCTTGGCGTAAAAGCGCAAGATCGAGAATTTTCCATTCTCGAGATCATTGAGCAGGCTCAAGGCAATCACGTAGCCGGAGATAACGAAGAAGACGTCGACACCGACGAAGCCACCCGAGAAACCAGAAACACCGGAATGAAAAAGCAGGACCGGAAGAATGGCGACGGCTCTCAGGCCATCCACGTCGGGGCGATACCTCATGTACACCTCACTGTCTGAACATAAACCTAGAACCGTGAATTCGTGACGACGCAGGAGAGGCGCAGCCTCTCAATTCATAGGCATGCTTGTGCTGGAGGCCACCGCAATGCGGGAGAATGGCCTCACAGACAGATGAGGTGAAGCACTCTGGATCAAACGAGTGCTCGCCTTTCGGGCTAGCGACAACCGGTCAGCCCAAACGCATGTAACGGCAGAAATGTCACGAGAACAAGAAGGTTGTCATCTTAGGTTGGAAATTTGCCCTGCGCTGTCACGGATTCACTCGGCATCACATGGAACGATCACTGCCACTTTGTGAGTCAGCTTCCGCCTTTGCGGATTACAATGGGTTGGCTTCCGCCGATTTGCCGACCAGCCATCGGGACGCCATCGCTGGAGCTTGTTCATGAAACTTTGGGCGCTATTTAGCTGGCATGACAGAGAATCCTTCAATCCCAGAAGAGAAACTTCGCCCGATGGATGAGAGGCGGCGCCGCTTCGAGCGGACCCACGAAGTCGCCATATCGATAATCGACGAGGAAACCGAACGGCGGCGCGCAAAGACGGAGAAGCTGAAAGCAATGAGGCTGGCCCGCGCGAGGTAGTTTAACACGCAGGTTTGGAATGCTAGGTCCGATCTGCCGGGACGTAGCAGCATTCAAAGGTACGAGTGAAGTCACCGTAAGAGCGTGGCCAACTCGCACAGGTCGTTTCGGATCGCGGTCGCGGCTACGCCTGCTTGTCCCATGGCATGACCGATCTGGTCGAGTCCCACGACGACGTCGCCGGCAGCGTACAATCCAGGCACCGTAGAGCGCTGGTGGGCATCGACTATGACGCAGCCGTCACCAGATCGCCTCGCTCCCAGGCCCTTCACCAACTCCGAGCGAACATCGGAACCGAGCGCCGGATATACAGATGCGAAGCAGAGCTTCATCCCACCTAGATCGGTGCTGATCGTTTCCTCCTGGAGTTCGAGCTTGGCCACAGGGCCAGACACCGTGCGTACGTCGCACTCGGCAAGATGCCGCTCCTGCTTCGGAGATAGCTCATGCGAGCCTTCCGGTGAGATCAGCGTAACGTCGCGGGTGTAGCTGCGTAGGAACAGCGCTTCCTTGTAGCCTTTCGTCCCGGTGCCGATCACCCCGATTGCCCGATCGGTCACCTCGAATCCATCGCAGACGGGGCAGTAGCGGATCAGACCCCGTGCCACAGCTTCGTCGTGCTGCGCCTGAGGCATTTGCGGCCGGCGGTTGATTACGCCAGTTGCCAGCAGGACGGACCGTGCGCTGACCGCGCCGCCGTCATGATGTGCGGTGAACACGGCGCCGCTCTTCTCAAGAGCTGAAACTTTCCAGCGGTGGATGGCAACTCCATAGTGGATGGTCTGCTTCCGCATCCGGTCGAGAAGGTCCTTGCCGCTGATCCCGTCCGGAAATCCTGCATGATTGTGGGAGACAGGAATAACCGCCGCGCGGCTCGTGTTGTCATCGAACACCGTGACTGACAGATGATAGCGGGCGAGGTAGATCGCCGCAGTCAGTCCAGCCGGTCCGCCACCGATCACGATGCAGTCTGCCACCTCATCTGCCATGCCTTAGCCGCTGCCTCCTCTCCTGAGGTCGTCCTTTTCGGGCAGGTCACGTTCCGTCTGGTGATCAGGAATCTTCAGTGCGAGGTCCTGCATCATCGACTGATAGTCGGGGTCGCGGACGTGTTGTTCGTGGTCGTTGCACATGGGGATAAAGTAGGGCGGGTGCAGGCCGCGGAAAGCAGTGTTGCCGGACGTCAGGGCAGGCGACCTCGATGTTCAGTTCACAGAGCGCCCGCATGGGAGTATATGTGTCTCATTGCGGCTTCCTTGCGAGTGACAACCATTGGTACCATTCGCAAGTCGCACTTCATCCTTGAACCCACCTGGCTAGTTCCGATGTCAAAGCTGGTTAGAGGTGCGGCGCCGCCAGCCAGCTAGAAACGCGACACTGGCTCTGCCGATCAGCGCCCGAGCATGCGGCTGGTCGGGGTTGCAAGCGTGGTCGGGCGCGAGTGGGACGCGCCCCTTGGGCTTTAGCTTTGAGACTATGTTCACACCCGTTCATTCCGCCGCTTCCATCCTCGCCAGCGCCTTCTGCCTTTTGGCAATCACCTCTGGATCATTCATGAAATCCTTCCGCCGACCGGGCTTGCGACCGCGCTTCTGATAGCCATTGCTCTTACTGCCATCCGGTATCCCAAACATATGATCCGTCTGGCCAGTGCGGCGAGGGCCGCTCTTGCTACGTTGCTGTTGGCGTCCGGCCTGCATCTCGGCGACGATCGACAGCACGTCGTCCAAACGCTTGTTCTCAACGACTTCGGATCGATGCACCGATCGCAACTTGTCGAAGGTTCTATAGGGCAGGGCAAAGCTCTCGTGCATGATCTCCAGACGGCCATCCGGATAGTCGCAAACGACGACCTTCTTACCCGCCATGGATCTGGAAGATCAGTCGGATCGAGAATGAACAGCACCTTGTCATAGCGCAGCGTCAGGGCTTGCGACAGCGTGCGGACTTCCTTGCGGCACATGGCGCCGTCAAGGTTCTCATGATCGGCCAGTGGCCGGTGCATATCTTTCGGATTGCGTGGCGGTTTACCGAACCGGGAATTGAAATCCGCAATAAATTCTGACGCATAGATATTGGCTGCCTCGATAGTATCTATGCCGCGAAGCCGTAATTCCTTCACGAGGCGATCCTGCAGCGTCTGATTGGCGCACTCCACCAGGCTGAAGGTCGTCATCCTTGCTCCCAACGTTGGCATTGACCAGAACGTCGAGAGGCGAGGGTGTCGCATCTCTAACTGGCCCAACTGTCGCATTACTAAATAGCCTCTACATCCAAAAATCACATAAGATAGCTTATGGAACTATAAATTATATAATGCAGCTCAAAGGCTTATGAAGCACCGCTTATCCAAAATGGAATGTTGGATGTCACTGAATCCTGCCACTTTGAGTGCACTCGTGTCTTTGCGCGCCGTCTTTGACAACTGTCCAAAACGACGCCGCGCAGGGATACGATTTGGATCCTCAGGGGACCGGCTGGAGGTTTGCAAACGCCTCGGCGATCCGCTGCGGAGCTTTGGGGCGTGCATACATTCGCTCAAGATACGCCTTAAGATTCGGGAAGCCGTCGATCAGCCCGTTTTCGTCGCCCCAATCCAGAACATAGGCGGTAACACAATCGGCGACCGTGATCTTGTCCCCGACGATAAATTCACGCCCGTCCATGTGGCGCTCAAGCACAGCCGCCATCTCCAAAAATTCCTCTTTGGCGAGAGCGATGTCTTCCGGCAGCCGCTTGTCCTCGGGATACAGGAAGCCATGCTTGGCCATCCGCCATAGCGGCTGCTCGAGCTCGGTGACCCCAAACAGCGACCAGCGATAGACTAGCGCCCTCTCCTTCAGGTCGGCAGGCATCAGACCTTTGTCGCCATACTTCTCGGCCAGATACATGACGATCGCAGCGGATTCGGTGAGGACGAAGTCGCCGTCGACCAGAACCGGAAGCTTCCCGGCGGGATTAATGCGCAGGAAGTCGGGATGCCGGTTCTCGCCAGCCATTATATTGACCGGCACGAACTCGAACTCCGCATCAAGCTCCTGAAGAGCCCAACGTGCACGAAGCGAGCGCGTCGGGCCCAGCCCGTAAAGTTTCATCATTTCGGCCTCCTAATTCTTCACGGTCATTGAAATCGTGTAGCGACTCCAAGGACGCCTGTCGGCGCCCCGTGCCGACAGGCGAATAAAAAAAATCGTAACTGGATCCTGCACTACATACGCCGCCGTCCCGTAGGGGCTCAACTTCTGGCGCTGAAGGATAGCAAGATCAGCGAGAAGCGTGCCCACTTCGATCCCTAGGACATCCGCAGGGAGTTGGAGGCTGGCCATCGATCACAAAACAGCGTGGCATTCGGCCGCGCGACATCGGACAGGGTTGGCTGGGATCCAGCCGCCTCTATTTCTGGGACAGCGCCGCCGAATTTCGTCAGAGACACTGCCCCCGGCAGTACTGCGGTGGTTAGAGCCAATGTCGTTTCAAGGAGCCGTCATGACCTTCATGGGCCTCGAAGCAGAGATGCTTGCGCGAATCCAGTTCGCGTTCACCGTCTCGTTCCATTTCATCTTCCCAGCCTTCTCGATCGGGACGGCGAGTTATCTGGCAGTTCTGAACGCACTCTGGCTCTGGAAGCGCGATGAAGCCTACCTCAGGCTCTTCGAATACTGGAAGACGATCTTCGCCGTTACCTTCGCCATGGGCGTGGTCTCCGGCATCGTCATGAGCTACCAGTTTGGCACAAACTGGTCCGCCTTCTCCGACAAGGCTGGTCCAGTCATCGGGCCGCTGATGGGCTACGAGGTCCTGACCGCCTTTTTTCTGGAAGCTGGTTTCCTCGGCATCGCCCTGTTCGGCCGCAAGCGAGTCGGCGATGTTGCCCATATGGTCGCCGTCGCTATGGTGGCCATAGGAACTCTAATCTCGGCCACATGGATCACCTCAGCCAATAGCTGGATGCACACTCCTGCCGGGTTCAGCATCGACGCCAATGGCGTCTTCATCCCGGAAGATTGGTGGCAAATCATCTTCAATCCCTCCTTCCCGTACCGGATGACCCATACTGTGCTGGCAGCCTTCCTGACTACCGCCTTCGCAGTCGGTGCGGTGGGCGCATGGCATCTCCTCAGGGATCGCGAGAATCGCCAGGCTCGGATCATGTTCTCGATGGCGATGTGGATGGCAGCCATTGTCACGCCGATCCAGATACTCGCCGGCGACCTGCATGGCTTGAATACGTTGGAGCACCAGCCCGCCAAGATCGCCGCCATGGAGGGCCACTACGAGACTCATAAAGATGGTGCTCCGCTAATCTTGTTCGGCATCCCCGACGACGAAGCCGAAACCACCCACTACTCCCTCGAAGTCCCGAAGCTTGGCTCGCTGATCCTGAAGCACGAGTTTGATGGGGAGATCAAAGGGCTGAAGGAATGGCCGCGTGACCAGCGTCCTCCCGCGCTCATGCCCTTCATCACGTTCAGGATCATGGTAGGCATCGGGTTCCTGATGCTCGGCATCGGCGTTTGGTCGCTCTGGGCCCGTTGGAAGGGGCAACTATACGACACGCCGTGGCTTCACCGTATGGCGGTCGCCATGGGAGGTTCGGGCTTCGTCGCCGTCCTCGCCGGCTGGTACACGACTGAAGTCGGACGACAGCCATGGACCGTCTACGGCCACCTGCGAACAGCCGAGAGCCTGTCGCCTGTCTCGGCCCCAGCCGTAGGCGCGTCGCTTCTAACCTTCATCCTCGTCTACTTCATCGTGTTCGGCGCAGGCGTCTACTACCTCCTGAAGCTGATGCGCAGGTCGCCGACTCCGCTTGAAGACCACGAGTTGGAGGCAGGTCCAATCCGCACTGCGGGCATCACTCCGGGACCTGCCCAGGATCATCCGTAAGGAGGACATTATGGACATTGATCTCTCGTTCATCTGGGCCGGCATCATCGCCTTCGCGGTACTGGCGTATGTCGTGCTGGACGGCTTCGACCTCGGCATCGGCATCGTCTTTCCCTTCTTCCGCAACCGTCGGGATCGGGACGTCATGACCAACACGATCGCGCCCGTCTGGGATGGCAACGAGACGTGGCTGGTACTCGGCGGTGGAGGATTGATGGCGGTCTTTCCGCTCGCCTACGCAATTATCCTTCCGGCCCTCTACATGCCGATCATCCTGATGCTTATCAGCCTGATTTTCCGGGGCGTGGCATTCGAGTTCCGCTGGCGAACCCATCACGAGTCCCACCTGTGGGACTTTGGTTTCTGGATAGGTTCAAGCGTCGCGGCTCTGATGCAGGGTATCGCCCTTGGCGCTCTTGTACAGGGAATCACCGTGAGCGGCAGGCAGTATGCGGGAGGATGGTGGGATTGGTTGACCCCCTTCTCGGTGTTGACCGGCGTCGCGGTTCTTGTCGGTTACGCGCTCCTTGGCGTTACCTGGCTCAATCTCAAGACCAGCGGAGACATCCAAGCTCGATCTGCCAAGCTTGCTAGGCCTCTGAGTCTCCTGCTTCTCGCGCTCATCGGCATCGTATCGCTGTGGACGCCGTTCATCAACGAGATGTACTTCGAGCGCTGGTTCCGCTGGCCCACCGCCTTCTTTTCGTCCTTCGTTCCGCTGCTGCTGGCGGTCTGCGCCATTGCGCTCTGGCATGGGCTCACCCACGACAAGCACCTACAGCCTTTCCTGGCGGCGCTCGGCTTATTCGTATTGAGCTTCACAGGACTTGGGATCAGCTTCTATCCATATATGATCCCCGGCGTTCTAACGATCAAGGATGCCGCAGCGCCGGAAAGCTCTCTCAAGTTCCTATTGGTTGGCGCTGCAGTGCTCGTGCCGACGATCCTGGCCTATACGGGTTACGCCTACTGGGTGTTCAGAGGCAAGGTTGATCATGGAGAGGGCTATCATTGATGAATACCAGCTTCCGCAAGACAGCGTGGTTCATTGGACTGTGGTTGGCTGGCGTTGGTACGGTCACAGCGGTCGGCCTGGTCATTCGAGCCTTTTTGCAATGATGTTCTGCCAATCCTTCCACGCTCTTCCTCACGACGCTTGTCGGCCACGGCTGTGCCGACAGCAGACCTCGACGAGCGGCACATTTCCTGCCGTGCGCTGATGAGGGCGTACTTGTTCGGCATTCACCTGAAGGGGTGATTGGCGCCAAGAATCCCGCACGCTTTTCGTCAAGACTGTGAAGACGAAACCCGCATCGATGCGATTCACGACTCTCCGAAGTTTCACCAGGCTTGGCGAACTGTCCTCCAGCGGAATGGTCGTCCGCGCGCTACCGCTCCGTTATAAGGTTTTGGCAGAGACTTATAACCACGAGGTGAGGTGAGTAGGAGATAGCTTCTTACGTCGACGATGCACTGCGAAAACGCGGTGGCGGAATTTGCCGCCCAGAGAGCCGCTGCACTCGGACGCGCTGGACCGTGTGAAGGCCGACAAAGACCTAACGCAAGCCGCCTTGCTCTTTGAAGCTCTCACGGAGAGGCGCCACAATGACGAGTTGGCGATGCCTGGGAAGAAGCCTGGGAGCGCGGGACGCGTGGAAGGAGGGCATCGTTAGCGGCTTGTCGAGACTGCCCATGAACGGTGTCAAAGCACTCGAACGCGCACTCGGCCCCGATGTCGTAAGGTGCCTGCTGAAAAGGTGACCCCGTTGACACTGGGGTATTCGTTCACCGCAGGCCAGGACAAAGCCACCCACGCGCCTAGGGGCACTGCCGCGAAGTTTTTAGTTGGATGGAAGTGGATGTTCCCGGTCATCGGCCATGACCGACGACCTTTTCCACAGCCCGGACGTCGCGCACTTGAGCGCCTCGTTCTGGCGAGGCATTTCCATCGTGTCTATAGAACCTCCTCGTTCCGAAGCGAGTTGCCTTTGCGGCGCAGATGGGAGCCCTTCCGTGCCCCGCTGCTAGTGGTCGTCGAGGGAGCCCTGAGCGTAGAAATGCTGGCGGATTGTCTTGGTGTACGAGGCGAACTGCGTCGATGCCATGACGCTCAGGTCCCGCGGCCTCGGCAGATCGATGTCGTAGATCGCTGCGATGGAGCCGGGTCGCTCGCTCATGACGACCACCCGGTCCGATAGGTACACGGCTTCGGGTATGCTATGCGTGATCAGCAGAACCGTCTTTCTCGATTCGAGCCAGATCCGCTGCAGCTCCACGTTCATCTTCTCGCGCGTCATCGCGTCCAGCGCGCCGAAAGGCTCGTCCATGAGGAGCACCTGCGGGTCATGGAGCAGCGCACGGCAGATCGATGCGCGCTGCTGCATGCCGCCGGAAAGCTGCCACGGATACTTCTTCTCGAAGCCCTGCAGGCCAGCCATCGCGATCAGGGCTTCGGCGCGTGAACGCGCCTCCGCCTTGTTCATGTTGCGCATCTCCGCCTGGAGGAGGATGTTGTCGATGATGTTCCGCCAGGCCAGAAGCACCGAGCTTTGGAACACGATGCCGACATCGGTCTGAGGACCCGAAATCTTCTTTCCAGCGAGCAGAAGCTCGCCGTCAGAAATTGGCGCAAGTCCCGCGACCAGCTTAAGGAGCGTGCTCTTGCCGCAGCCCGACGGGCCTACGACCGACACGAACTCCCCTTCCCTGATCGAGAGATCGATGGGTTTGAGAGCCTCGAAGGAGCCGAATTTCTTCGTGACCCCGTTCAACTGGATGAGGGTCGATCTGTCCACTTGCTTCGGGAACCTATTTGTCATCATTTCCTCGGATGCGCGGAGCGATCTCATGCCGACACCTCACGGAAGGAAGGCATCGGTGTAGTACTTGCCGACAGCTTTGTCTGATGCCTGGAGTGTACCGACCGCGATCATCGTTGCGATGGTCTCTTCGACCTGCGCATTCGTAACGCGCAACGGCCGCAGGTTCTCAGTCCCCTTGGCCTTGAAGAGCGGGATGGCGGTCTGTAACCCAGTCATCAGGCTCTCCGGCGTGCCGGAATTCGGATACGCCTTGTGGACTGCGTCAACGGCTTCCTGTGGATGCTCGGACGCATATTCGAACGACTTCGTAGCCGCACGCATGAACTTCCTAAGGAGCTCGGGGGTTTCCTCGACGGTCTCGGTGTTCACGATGAACGATGATCCGATGCTGTTGACGCCGAAGTCCGCGAACAGCATGTTCGTGACCGGCTTGCCGGTGGCCGCTTCGATCTGCGTGCCCTGGTCGGTCGCGAAGCCGAGAAGGGCATCGGCCTGGCCGGTAATGACGGAGTTGACCTTGGTCTTGGCATCACCGTTGACCGTCTTGAAATCACCCGCCTTGAGATTGTTCTTCTCAAGGAAAAGAGGCCAGGATTGGGACGGAGAGTCCCCGGCTGTCATGGCGATCGTGAGCCCCTTCACCTTCTCCGGAGTATCGATGCCTTTCTCCTTGAGGCTGATGACGGCGAACGGGCTGCGCTGAAGCGCCGAGCCGATGGAGATGACCGGGGCGCCTTTGACTGCAAGCGCCATCATAGTCGTCAGGTCGGCGAAGCCCATGGTGACGTTGCCGGCCGCGACTGCCTGAACTGTGGGGCCGGAGCCGCGGCCTTCCTGGATCTCAAGGTCGACGCCCTCCTCCTTGAAGAACCCTTTCTCCTTGCCGAGAATGATTGGCGAATGCAGGCCCGTGACATACCAGTTGAGCATCAACGTGACCTTCTCGGCCTCCTGCGCAACGGCCAGATTCGGTTGTGACAAGGTACTGGCGACGGCGACGGCTGCGCCGAGAAACAGGGCAGAAATTTTCATCAGACTTTCCTCCTCCTTGATGAATTCTTCTAATGCGCGCCGGCGGTGGCCAAGCGGTTGGAAATGTGCCACGGCAGCATCAGCTTCTCGGCGATGTCGATAATCACGAAGAGCAGCACGCCCATGAGCGACAGGATGATCAGCGCGGAGAACATCAGAGGCAGATCGAAGTTGCCGTTCGCCCGCTGAAGCACGTAGCCGATCCCTGAATTCGAGCCCACGAACTCGCCGACGACTGCTCCGACGACTGCGAGCGTGATGGAGACCTTCATGCTCGCGAAGATCGCCGGCAGCGCGTTCGGCAAGCTGATCTTGTAGAACATCTTCAGCTTGGTGCTGCCCATGGACTTGGCCAAATCGATCATGTCGGATTCCAGCGACTTGAAGCCGAGCACGGTGGATACTACGATCGGGAAGAAGCCGAGCAGGAATGCCACGATGACCTTCGGGAAGAGGCCAAAGCCGAACCAGACAACGAATAGGGGTGCGATCGCGACCTTCGGAATGCTCTGCGAGAAGACGAGCAGGGGATAGACATAGCTCTCGATCGTCCTGGAATAGGCAATGAGCATTGCGAGCGGCACACCGATCACCACGGAGAGCAGAAAGCCTCCGATCGTCGCCTGCAGCGTGGGAATGGTCTCTGCCAGCAGCATGGGCCATTGCGCATACATCTGTACCGCGACATCGATCGGCGCCGGAATGAGATAGGCGGGGATGTCGAATAGACGAATGGCAAGATCCCAGACGAGGACCAGAAAGAGGACCAGCAGCACCGGTCTCACGATCGGAGAGTTGATCGAACGCATCAGCGTGGCCTCCGGATTTCCGTTTGGTGGGTACGACGCATCACGCATTCTCCTCCTCTAGAGAGCTCTGTGGTGCCGGCCAGTCGGGTCTGTGAACTCTGTCTTTTCTGGCGTTCTAGATACCGCGTCCCCTAACCCAGGCATGCCGCGGCCAAGCCGTATGGGATCAGCAATTCGGCGGATTCACTAATTCACCATCTAGGGAATTAATGAAAAAATTTGCATCGAAAGTCAATAAGTCGCGCCTTCAATTTGAATGATCCGGTGTGAAATCCGCGCGAGGGATCAGTTCCCGTTCTCTGATCCGTAGCGCCCAATTCTCGTATCGCCCTCCAGACATATGTCAGCAGCCGACTGCCCTATCGACGATCGTGCGCATCACTTCGTCGGCGTCTCGCTTCCACCAGTTGTTCGTGGAGAATATCTCCACCTCGTTGAGGCCCTTGAAGCCGTTGGCTTCGACACGCGATCTCAGCCTCGGAATATCGATAATCCCGTCGCCCATCATGCCGCGGTCAAGCAGGAGATCCGTGGTCGGTACCAGCCAATCGCAGATGTGAAAGGCCATGAGGCGCTCGGGCCCTGCCCTGTCGATCTGCGCCTCGACTTCGGGGTCCCACCAGACGTGATAGACGTCGACGGCCACTCCGATTCCAGGGCCGAGCCTGTCGCAGATATCGAGTGCCTGGCGCATGGTGTTCACACAGGCGCGGTCTGCGGCATACATTGGATGCAGAGGCTCGATGGCAATCTTGACACCACAGGTACGGGCATATTCCAGCGACCTGGCGAGCCCCTCCTCGACGATCTGCCTGGCTCCAGCGATGTCCTTTGATCCGGGGACCATACCGCCGACGACCATGACCAAGCACTCCGCGCCGATGGTTGCCGCGTCGTCGATCGCCTTCTTGTTGTCGTCGATCGCCTTCTGATCGAGCGGGTTCGCGATGGTGTACCAGCCTCCGCGGCAAAGTCCCGACACGGAGAGGCCCGCATCGCGGATCAACCTTGCCGCCGTTTCTGCGCCAAGCTCGTCAAGCTTGTCGCGCCATGGCGAGATGCCGCCGAAGCCGTGCCGGGCGCAGCCTTCGATCGCCTGGCGGAGGTTCCACTGCGACCGGACGGTCGCGGTGTTGAGGGAAAGATGTTGTGCCGCGAGCATGTCAGATCCCGATCCCATAGGTTGCGAACACACGAGCCGCGCGGGTGGCCGCGCGATCGGGGACATCGAACAGGCCTGCCTTGCTTGCCAGGCGCACGATGTCGGCAAGATGCTGGGCTGATCGCGTGCTCTGCTGACCTCCGAGCATGGTGAAGTGATCCTGGTGCCCGTTCAGATATGCCATGAACACGACGCCGGTCTTGTAGAAGCGGGTGGGAGCCTTGAAGATGTGCCGGGAGAGCGGAACCGTCGGATCGAAGGCCGAATTATAGGCCGCCATGTCACCCCTGTTCAGCGCGCTGAGCGCCTGGGCAGCGGCGGTCGCGATTGGATCGAAGATGCCGAGAAGAGCGTGGCTGTAGCCCTGCTCGTCTCCCGCGATCAGTTCCGGATAGTTGAAGTCGTCACCGGTATACATCCGTACGCCCTTTGGGAGCCGACGGCGCATTGAGACTTCCTTCTCCGCCGAGAGCAGGGAGATCTTGATACCGTCGACTTTGGACGCATTGTCGGCGATGACGCCGAGACAGGTGTCCATGGCCGCCATGTGGTCGCGGTCACCCCAGTAACCTTCGAGCGCGGGGTCGAACATCTCGCCGAGCCAATGGAGGATGGCAGGCTCCTTGAGCGATCCCAGTATGCGGCCGTAGACTGTGCCGTAGTCTTCCGGAGACTTCGCAACCTTGGCAAGGGCGCGCGACGCCATGAGGATGATCCGACCACCTGCCGCCTCGACAGCCTCGCATTGCTTTTCATAAGCGCCAATCACGTCGTCGAGGCTAGAAGCATCCGACGGCGCTAAGTGATCGGTTCCGGCACCGCAGGCAATCAGATGGCCGCCCGACTTTGCCAGCGAGACACTCCGCTTGATGAGTTCGAGCGAGGTTGGCCAGTCCATGCCCATGCCGCGCTGCGCGGTGTCCATGGCTTCGGCGACACCGAAGCCCTTGGACCATAGATGTTCGCGAAACGCCAGTGTCCTATCCCAGTCAACCGCACAATCCAGCCATGGATCATTGTCGGCATAGGGATCGACGACCACATGCGCAGCCGCATAGGCGGTGCGGTTCCATGCGCCTCCCTGGGCGGCCGCAACGGCGGCGCCGATCTCAAAAGTCTCGAGCCCACCATCTCTTGTAGGAAGGATAACCGAAGCCATCGTCACAGCCCCAGGTCTTCGAGATCGATCCAGCGCCGTTCGCGAGCACTTTTGTATCCTGCTTCGGCGAGCTGGACCCCCTTCGCGCCCTCAGCGAACGTGTAGCGCCATTCAGAGCCTTCCAGAACATGGCGGAGGAACTGCTCCCACTGGACCTTAAAACCGTTATCAAGCGGCACATTATCCGGAACCTCCTCCCAGGATTCGTAGAAGTTGAGCGGCTGCGGAACGTCCGGATTCCAGACGGGCTTCGGCGTGTTGACGCGATGCTGGCTGTAGCACTTGTGGAGGCCGGCGACGGCTGAGCCGTGGGTGCCGTCGATCTGAAAAGTCACAAGATCGTCGCGACGGACGCGGGTGCACCAGCTCGAATTGATGTGAGCGACGATATCGCCTTCGAGCATGAACGTTGCGTAGGCAGCGTCGTCCGCGGTAGCCTTGTATTCTTTCCCGGCTTCATCCCAACGCCTATCGATGTGGGTTGCCGTCGTGCAGCTCACCGACCTGACGGGAGCGATGACGTTGTCGAGGACGTAGCGCCAGTGGCAAAGCATGTCGGAGACCATGCCGCCGCCGTCTGCCGCCCGATAGTTCCAGCTCGGGCGCTGCGCCGGGAGATAGTCGCCTTCGAACACCCAGTAGCCGAACTCTCCTTTTACCGAGAGTATCTTGCCGAAAAAACCGCTGTCGCGCAGGCGCTTCAACTTGACCAGCCCGGGAAGATCGAGCTTGTCGTGGACGATGCCGTTTTTCACACCCCTTGCCTTCGCGTATTTTGCGATCTCGATGGCTTCTTCGAGCCCCTCGGAGATAGGCTTTTCGCAGTAGACATGCTTGCCAGCGTCGATGGCCTTGCGCAGAAGCGTCGGACGAAGTTTGGTGGAAGCAGCGTCGAAGAAGATCTCGTTATAGGGATCGGCCAGGGCACTATCGAGGTCGGTGGTCCAGCGCTCCACATTGTGAGCCTTGGCAAGACGCTCGATCTTCGCGCCGTCGCGGCCGACGATGATCGGATCCGGCACGACCCGGCTGCCATCAGATAAAACCAACCCGCCCTGGTTTCTGATCGCCAACACCGAACGGATGAGATGCTGGTTCATCCCCATCCGGCCCGTCACGCCGTGCATTACAATACCGATCTTCCTGTCATTAGCCACGGTTAGCCTCCCCGTTTCGTCGGACGCCCGTCCTTCAAAGTTGCCTTAGAATTTAATTCACCGAATGGAGAATTGCCAATTCTATTACAGACGTCAGCGCGTTTGGCAAGTTGACAATTCATCATCCGGTGAATTATTTGATTTCATCGCTGTGAGGGTCGCAGCCCTAGCGGAGCCCACATCCATCACCGCCGTCAGATCGTCCGCTCCCATTGATGAAGCCGATCGGCGCGCTGCCAAACCGCAAGGAGACGTGACGTTGGTTCCCGGACTGAAAGAGGTTTCGAGCCTGATCGATGGATGGACGCATATCTTCCCAGAGGAGTACTTTGAAAAGATCAAGTCCGTTTCGTCCGCATCCGGACCGCTCAAGCGCTGGGTAAGTCTGAAGCCTCTGTTCGATCTCAATGAACGGTTCAGGTTGATGGACAAATTCGGAGGCTATCAGCAGGTCTTGACCCCCTCGATGCCCGCCTTCGACGAGATCGCCGATGCCCAGGAGGCGACAGCCCTGGCCCGGCTCATGAACGACGGTCTGGCGAAATTGGTACAGCTCTTTCCGGACCGTTTCCCCTACTTCGTTGCAGGAATTGCGATGACGAACGAGAACGCGGCGGTCGTTGAAATCGAAAGAGCGATCCAGCTCGGGGCGATCGGATTTCAGCTGCCTACGCATGTCAGGGGAACCGCTCTCGATCATGAACGGTTCTCCGGCATCTGGGCCGCACTCGCCGCCACAGGTCGGCCGATCTGGCTCCATCCGATCAAGGGGCCGACGCCCGATTATCCCACGGAGGAGAAGTCCAAGTTCGAGATCTGGTGGTGCTTTGGTTGGCCTTACGAATCGACCGTCGCGATGTCACGGCTCGCGCTTTCGGGTCTGTTCGACCGCCATCCCCATCTCAGGATCATCACCCATCATATGGGCGGCATGATCCCGTTCTTCTCCGGACGCATCGAGCAAGGTCTAGGCCTTGAGATGGGAGCACGAACGCCCCCTTCCGATGCGCACCTGCTCCCAAACGACCTGAAGCACCCCGTATCGAAGTATTTCAAGGCATTCTATGGCGACACCTCCCTGTCGGGAGCGGCTGGCGCGCTTCGGTGCGGCATCGACTTCTTCGGCCTCGATCATGTGGTCTTTGCCACCGATTTCCCGTTCGATGCCGAGGGCGGCTCGTATCTCGTCCGAGAGACCCTTCGATCATTCGACACGGCAGGAATGTCGCAGGACCATATCTGGACGATCGGCAATCGGAACATCCACGCGCTCTCCAAGTCTTCCTTTGCTTCGCAATTCTGATCTGCGAAACAGGGCTCGTGCGGGAGCTACGCGAACGCGCAACTTGCTCACTGGTCGTCCTCAATGTCTGGACTATAGTGGATTTGGGAAAGTTATTTGAGGACGCGGCCTGCGGTTGGAATCGCGCGCTCCGACGAAAATCCCGTGACCGGCTCTATTTTAGTGAAAGGCTGACGCCCAATGGCGCGAGGTAAATTGAACGCATTCGGTTCAGAGGACGCAATGCAGGCGGACGCCTTCACGAGATTCCGCGATGCCGATCGATCGAAGAGACTAATTCTCGAAGTGGCCGGGCTTGAGTTTGCCGAGCACGGGCTCGGCGGCGCACGCATGGCGCGGATTGCCGAGCGGGCGAACATCGACAAGAAATTGATCTTCTATTACTTCGACAACAAAGAACGGTTGTATACGGAGGTCCTCGCCGATGCCTATGCAAAGATCCGCAAGGCGGAATCCGAACTCCATTTGACAGAACTTGATCCTTCGGAAGCGGTATGCCGTCTGGCCGAATTCACCTGGAATTACTACGTCAAGAATCCAGAATTCATCACCTTTCTCAACAGCGAGAACCTGCATCGGGCACGGCACATACAGACGCTGCCAAACATCCGGAACCTCAACTCCCCCCTTGTCTCGATGTTGGGGTCTATTCTCAAGCGCGGAGAGGAAGAAGGCACATTCAAGAAGAATATCGACCCGATCCAGCTATACATCTCTATCGCTGCGCTATCGTACTTCTATCTCTCGAACAACTACACGCTCTCCGCAATCTTCGGGAGAAATCTTCTTAGCGAAGAGGCTCGATTGGAAAGGCTGGACCACATAAAGCAATTCGTCCTTAGCTACGTCACTCTTCCCATCTCCGCGGAAGGGAACGCCGAGGGCTGATGGGGCGCCTTGGTGGCATTCGGATCGGCACGGTCGCAAATTGCCTTGCCATAAAAAACAAACATGCTACTCAGTCTCAAGTTTAATGGCTGGCAGGCCGAATGCACGGCCATGATCTCCTAAATGCCGTTGAAGGAACTGACCACATGTTCCATCGCAATGTTTTACCGGTATCGATACCCTCCGCCACCTCAGGCACGGACGGATTGCGACCGTGAACTACCGGCACTCCATGACCTGCTATACGGAAGGCATTCGACCGATCGCTCCAGTTAAATGGCGTGGGCTCGACGGTGTCATGGGCGTTTTCTGGGACGCAGAAGGTCAATCCGGGGCAAAGGCCTACTACCTGTCACCTGACCCACGGATCGTGATCTTCTTCAACGACGTGTCGCCCCATATCCGGATGTCCAATCGGGAGGGAGGTTTCGGTGAACATGACCGGCCGATGACCCGCGCGCTCTACGTGCCCGCTGGCGTTCCCCTGTGGACGAATTTCACATCCTCGCATCGCTTCTCGCATCTCGACCTGCATTTGCACAAGGACCGGCTCTTAAGGTTCCTCTCACCTTCGGTGGGAACGTCAGCCGCGCTCGCAGCCTTGCGCCGCCCAGTGGAAATCCAGGATGTTCGGGCCATCGAGACGCTTGCGAACCTGGTGGTCGATGAAGTTTCAAACCCCTCCAAACATCCAGTATTTGCCGAAAGCCTCGTCGGCAGCATCGTTGCCGGTCTTCTCGATATCCCCGAGCGCGGCGCAGAACAGATAAACGGCAGGCTGACGCAGGCGCAGATGAAGAAGCTGATCTCGCGCGTCAACGACCGCCCCGATTGCCGTCTCACTGTCGCCGAGATGGCCGGGACGGTCGGCTTGTCCGAGAGCTGGTTTGCTAATGTCTTCAAGCAAACGACAGGCAAGACGCCGCTGCAGTGGCAGCTCGGAAGGCGTATCGAGCTTGCGCAAAAGCTGCTTTCGGAAAGCGATCTCACCGTGGCGGATATCGCGGCCCAGCTCGGGTTCTCCGATCAGGCCCACCTGACGAAGGCCTTCCGGCAGATCGCGGGAGAAACGCCCGCCGCCTGGCGCCGTCTACAGCGGATTCTCTGACAACGAAGGATTATTCCGCCCGCAGATGCTGCGGGCGGAATAATTGTCTCACCAAGTCTGGCGCAGCGTCGCGTAAATCGCGCGACCGGGATTATAGTAGATCCCGCCGCTATCCTGACTGGCGACATGCTTCTCGTTGAACAGGTTGCTGACGTTCAATTGGAACGTCGTGTTCTCCTGAATCTTGTAGGTGAAGGCAGCATCGAAAACGACGGCGCTGTCCGAAGATGTCGTGTTGCCGATGTTCATATAATAGGAATCCGTGTAACGAGCCCCGATCCCGAAGGTCATGTCCCCGCGCATGCCGTTGCCTGGCAGCGTATAGGTGCCCCATACCGAAGCCAACTGCTTGGGAACGCGCATGAGACGGTTGCCATCGTTTGCTCCGCCCGGCTCTTCGATCTTGGAATCGATATAGCTATAGGCTGCGATCAGGCTGATATTGTCCGACAGCTCGGCCTTGGCCTCAAGCTCGATGCCGCGATGCCGGACTTTTTCGACCGATGTCGGCAGATACGAGACGCTGTCATAGACGGTAATGTTCCCCTTCGTCAGGTCGTAGACGGAAGCGGTGAACAAAGCAGGGAATGCATCCGGCCGATACTTAATGCCGGCTTCATACTGCTTGCCGGTCGTGGGATCGCTCCCGATACCAGGAGGTGCCGCGGATTCGGCATAGCTTGCATAGGCCGCCAGTTCCTCGGTGATCTTGTAGCTCAAACCGAACCGCTTGGTGAACTCGCTGTGGTCATTCGCCTGCGTGGCGCCCGAGAACAGGTCCGTTTCGCTCAGATCAAGCCAGTCATTGCGCAGGCCGACGCTTGCGGTCAGCCTGTCGGAGAAGGTCAGATCCTGCTGCAGATAGATTGCCTTGGTCTTCTGGTCGTTTCTCGTTCCGGAATTAGGCGCCGTCGAGATGGGGCCTCCCGAATAAATCGGGTTCTCCCAGTTGATGGCAGGAGCGCCAGGAATATAAAGGCCGTAATTTTGCGAATTGAAATTGTTGTATTCGATACCGGCAAGCGTGCGGCTGTCGACATTGTCGATGCTCGTTTCGTAAATCAGATTCGCATCGATGATGAACTGCTCGGTCGACTTGTCGCTGCCGAAATAATAACGGTCGGCCAGGTTAGAACCATCGGTCCGCGTCGTGGAGAGATAGGCGCCGCCGAACGCATCGCGTGACCTGCTGTAGCGGGCGTTGGAACCGAAGCTCAACCCATTGCCGAAATCATGGTCGAACATGAGGCTGTACGAATTGCGGTTTGTTGTTCTGAAATAATAGTCCGGCTCTCCGAAGAAGCGATCCCTGTCAAAGTCCGTGCCGAGCGGGTGGCCACCGCTGCCGGGAACGCCATCCTTGTTCAGATGATCGAAGACGAATGAAAGGCTGGTCACATCGGTGGGGCGCCATGTCAGGCCGCCCATGATGAACTTCTCGTCATCCCGCGAATAGTCGTATTCGGCGTCCGCGCCCTGAAGCTTGCCGGTCAGGCGATAGGACAGGGTGTCGTCTGCGGTGATGTTGTCACCGAAATCCAGGCCGACTTCCTTGTGATTGAAGGAGCCGCCGGTGACGTAGGCTTCGCCGAAGCGTTCGCTCTTTGGCAGCTTTGTAACATAGTTCACCGAGCCGCCGGGTTCGGACGCCCCGAAGCCTGCGGAACTGGTGCCCTTCAGCACCTCGATGCGCTCATAGGCGTAAGGCTCTTCGCGAACTCCACCGAAAGTCCTGCCGATGGCCAGGCCGTCGCGATATGTGTAAGGGGTGAAGCCGCGGATGTCGAAATAGTCATAACGATCATCCGAACCGTAGAAGTCGGTCACCACGCCGGCGGTATATTGCACGACCTGCTCGATGCTGGTGGCGCCACGCTCCTCGATTTCCTTGGAAGTGATGACCGAGACGGATGCAGGCGTTTCAAGGATGTCCGTGGGCATTTTGCCGGCGCCTGTGCTGCGCGTCGCGACAATCGAATTCGCATCGTCGTCGCGAGCGGCACCTTCAACGGTAATCGTCTCGAGGACGGTGCCGGCACCCGTATCTTCGGCCTCCTGAGCCCGCAAGGAAACCGGCGCGAAGGCGACGAGCGCCGTGCAGCCGAGAAGTACCGCTCTCCGGCAACCCGCCAGTGTCTGCCTGTTCTTGCCGCCTGCTTTTTCGATGTCCATAGATCAATTCCAAACTGATGTTGCTGTCGCAGGCACTCGGCAATGATGAGCACCGGCATTGTCTAAAGGCTTGCCGGGAAGCATCACCGCGCGCATCTGCGGGCCCGATACGTCCGAGATCTCCCTTGGACTGCCGGTCCCGTCAGATGGATTTCATGCCCCTCGCCTCTCCACTAACTTGATACGATTTGTCCAGTATTGTAGATTTCCCCGTTTTTGTACAAATCTACGGAAACTTCGCCGCGCTTTAGGTGATGCGCGGGCATCGGAGTTGACGTTGCATGATAAACCTGAAACGGAAAGTCCACTTCAAACCATGGAGGGCTTGCCGATGCTGCGGTTCTTTCGTTCTCCCGTGCCATTGGCCGCGATATGCCTCATAATTGCGGGCTTCGGCGGGGCATGGGCAGATGAAACCACCTCTTACCCCATCACCATCAAGCATGCGCTCGGTACGACGACCATCACCAAGAAGCCTCAACGGGTAGCGACCGTCGCCTGGGCGAACCACGAAGTGCCACTGGCGCTCGGTATCGTTCCCGTCGGAATCGCCGCAGCCAACTTCGGCGACGATGATGGCGACGGGTTTCTGCCATGGGTTGCGGAAAAGCTTGCAGAACTCGGGGGCGGAAAGCCGGTGCTTTTCGATGAAGGCGACGGCATCGATTTCGAGGCGGTCGCCGCGACCCGGCCCGATGTGATCCTGGCCTCCTATTCCGGGTTGAGCCAATCGGATTACGACACGCTCAGCCAGATCGCTCCGGTCGTCGCCTATCCCTCATCCGCCTGGGGGACCGACTGGCGCGAGATGATCCGTTTCAACAGTGCCGGGCTCGGCATGGCGGCCGAGGGCGATGCGTTGATCAAGCGGATCGAGGGTGAAATCGCCGAAGCTGTCGGCAGGCACCCCGAACTCAAGGGCAAGTCGGCGATGTTCATCACTCATCTGGACACTTCCAACCTTAGCATCGTCAATTTCTACACGACCAACGACACGCGGGTAAAATTCTTTCAGGATCTGGGACTTGGCTCGCCGCAGAGCGTGATCGAAGCATCGAAGCCGGGACAATATTCGGGCGCGATCAGCGCCGAACGGATCGATGCCTTCGACGATGTGGACATAGTCGTGACCTATGGAGGCCAGGATTTGCGCGCCGCGCTGGCCACCGATCCTCTGATGTCGCGGATGCCTGCCGTCAAGCATGACGCGGTGGTCATGCTCGGCCGCGATCCGCTGGGTACGGCGGCCAATCCGACGCCACTGTCGATTCCATGGGTTTTGAACGGTTACGTGGATCTACTGGCCAAAGCTGCCGCAAGAAACGAATGATGGTGCGCACCATACCCTCGGCACGGGCCCCTTCCTATCGGGCAAGCGGGCTCAGGCTGCTGTGGCTGCTTGCGGTGGTCGCGAGTGTCGGCGTCCTGCTCGCTCTGTCGGTCGCAGTCGGCACGCGCTCCGTCGGATGGGGCGACATCATGACTGCGCTCGAAGGCAAGGTCGACAGCATCGATCAAGCGGCGGTGGCCGCGCGCATCCCGCGAACCCTGCTTGCAGGGCTGGCCGGCGCGGCGCTCGGGCTTGCGGGAGCGATCATGCAGGGGGTGACCCGCAATCCGCTCGCCGATCCCGGGATCTTGGGCGTCAATCTTGGCGCCTCGCTGGCCGTCGCTATCGGGGTCGTCTGGTTCAATATCGCCTCGGCCAACGCCTATATCTGGACGGCGGTGCTGGGAGCCGGTGTCTCGGCCATCTTCGTCTATACCATCGGCTCGCTCGGCCGCGGCGGCGCGACGCCGCTGAAACTGGCGCTGGCCGGAGTGGCGACGTCTGTCGCCTTCTCGTCACTTGTCCTTGCCGTCGTTTTGCCTCGCGCCGATATCGCGGGCGGCATCCGCTCCTGGCAGATCGGTGGGGTCGGAGGGGCGACCTTCAATGCCGTCTCGCATGTATCACCTTTCCTCGCGGCGGGCTTCCTGCTTGCGTTGATGTCGGCGCAAAAGCTGAACACGCTTGCACTGGGCGACGAACTCGCAGCCGGGTTGGGGGAGCGTGTCGAGTTGGCGCGCGCAATGGCAGCACTCAGTGCGATCCTTCTATGCGGCGCGACCACCGCGGTTTGCGGGCCGATCGGTTTCGTCGGGCTGATCGTGCCGCATCTCTGCCGCCTGCTTGTCGGGGTCGATCATCGCTGGCTATTGCCGTTCTCCGCATTGGCCGGCGCTTGCCTGCTGCTCGCCTCCGATATCGTCGGCCGCATCATCGCCCGTCCGAACGAACTTGAGGTTGGCATAGTCACCGCCTTTGTCGGCGCACCGTTCTTCATCTGGATCGTCAGACGCCAGCGGGTTCGTGACCTTTGATGATACAGTCTCTACCCGTCGATATCGTCATCCATGGCCGCCGCAGCCGCGCGCATAGGCGCCGTCTGGTGATCGCGCTTCTGCTGATCCTGCTTGCAGCAATCTTCGCGCTGACGCTGGTGATCGGCCAGAACTATACGCCGCCCGGCGACGTCATGCGTGTGCTGCTGGGTGAGGACGTACCGGGCGCCGCCTTCACCGTCGGGCAACTACGCCTACCCCGCGCGGTCCTGTCGCTGTTGGCAGGGCTCAGTTTCGGGCTCGGGGGAGCTGCATTCCAGATCATGCTGCGCAACCCGCTTGCCAGCCCGGATATCATCGGCATCAATCTCGGCGCCAGCGCAGCGGCGGTCTTTGCCATCGTTGTGCTGTCGTTGAACGGCTCCGCTGTGTCCGTCTTCGCCGTAATCGCGGGTTTGAGCGTAGCGCTCCTGATTTATGCGCTCTCCTTCCGCAATGGCGTCGCAGGCACCCGGCTGATCCTTGTTGGGATTGGTGTGGCTGCCATCTTGGAAAGCTTCATCTCCTACACCCTTTCCCAGGCCCCCGCCTGGAACCTGCAGGAGGCGATGCGCTGGCTGACCGGCAGCGTCAACGGCGCGCGGCTCGATCAGGCTGTCCCGGTATTGTTGTCGCTTGCGGTCTTTGGCGGGCTTTTGTTAAGCCGCGCCCGCGATCTCGACACTTTGAAACTCGGGGACGATACCGCCGCAGCGCTGGGCACCAACGTCGCCCTCACCCGTATTGTCGTGATGGTCACTGCGGTCGGCATGATCGCGGTCGCGACGGCCGTGACCGGCCCGATCTCCTTCGTGGCTTTCCTTTCCGGATCGATCGCCGCCCGCATCATCGGCGGAAACGGATCTTTGCTGATCCCCTCTGCTTTGGTCGGGGCCCTGCTGGTGCTGCTCGGAGATTATGTCGGCCAGTTCCTGCTGCCCAGCCGCTACCCCGTGGGCGTCGTCACCGGCGCATTGGGAGCGCCTTACCTGATCTACCTCATCATTCGCGTCAACCGAAGCGGAGGTTCCCTATGACCGCCCATACCCTGACCGCCAGCCAGCTTTCGGCCGGATATGGCGACACGGTTATCCTCGAGGGGCTGGACCTGGAGGTGCCGCCCGGCCGGATCACCACCATCGTCGGCGCCAATGCCTGCGGCAAATCCACCCTTTTACGGGCAATGTCACGGCTCTTGTCGCCGCGCCAGGGCCATGTCCTGCTGGACGGCAAGTCGATCCATCGCATGCCGCCGCGGCAGTTGGCGCGCACGCTGGGTCTGTTGCCCCAGTCCCCTATCGCGCCCGAGGGAATCATTGTCGCCGATCTCGTCAGCCGCGGGCGTCACCCTCATCACGGCGTGCTGTCCCGCTGGACCCGCGGCGATGACGAAGCCGTGGCGGCCGCCCTGGAGGCAACCAAGACCGCGGCATTGGCCAGCCGCCCCGTGGATGAACTATCCGGCGGCCAGCGCCAGCGTGTCTGGATCGCCATGGCGCTTGCTCAGCGGACCGATCTTCTGCTGCTGGACGAGCCGACGACATTCCTCGACATCAGCCATCAGATCGAGGTGCTTGATCTGCTCACCGACCTCAATCAGACGCGTGGGACCACGATCGTGATGGTTCTGCATGACCTGAACCTTGCCGCGCGTTACGCCGATTACCTCGTCACGATGGCGGGAGGGCGGCTGCATGTTTGCGGCAAGCCGGAAGACGTGCTGACGGAAGAGAACGTGCGCCATGTCTTCGGCCTCGAAAGCCGCATCATCGCCGACCCTCTCTCCGGCCGACCTATCATGCTGCCAATCGGCCGCCATCGGATGACGGCGACGTAAGGAGCGCTTGAGCGCGAGAGTATTTCCGAAGATAAGAAGGGGCAGTTTCCAAGAAACAGAAGGCAGCCGCCCGTGCACCTGCGTCATCAGATCGTTGCCCTGGCCATCGTTCCGCTGATAATCGCTATCCTGACGATCACCGCCTTCATCACATGGCAGTCCGCGACACTCGTCCAGACGAGCATAGACACGTTCGAGCGGAACATGCTGAAGGCCAAGGAGACCGAGCTTCTGAACCTGACGAATCTCGCACTTTCCGCGATCGCCGAGGTATATCAGTCGGCTGGGGAAAACGACGATGCGGCCGAAGAGGAAGTCCAGCGCATCCTGACTTCCCTTGATTATGGCCAGGACGGTTATTTCTTCGTCTACGACTATAACGGCAACAATGTCGTGCATCCCCGCCAGACGTTCCGACCCGGACACAATTGGCTGAATCTCGTGGATCCTGACGGCGACAGGGTAATCGCCAACCTCATCGAAAAGGCCGAAGCCGGCGGTGGGCTCCACCAGTACAAGTGGGAAAAGCCCTCGACCGGCGAGATGGCGGACAAGCTTTCATTCGCCGTAGGCCTGGACAAATGGCGGTGGATGATCGGCACCGGGGTCTATCTTGACGACGTCTTCGCGCAGACAGCGGCGGCGAAGGCCGACCTGCGCGACAACATCCGCCGAACATTCTTGATCGTGATGCTGATCGCCGTTCCTTCGGTGCTGATCGTCTTTGCCACGGGCCTGTGGATCACCCTTCACGAGCGCCGGATGGCCGACGGCAAGCTGAAACAGTTGACGCAACGCATCGTTGACGCCCAGGAAGAGGAACGGATGCGGCTCGCAAGGGAGCTTCACGACGGAATTTCCCAAAACCTCATCGGTGTCCGTTACGTGCTCGACCTTGCCAGCAGGAAGGTCAGCGCCAAGGGCGAGGAAGCTGGCATGGCGATCGACCGGGGCATCGAGGCCCTGAACGGGGCAATCAAGGAAGTGCGTAATCTTTCCCATCAGCTCAGACCGCGCATGCTGGACGACCTGGGACTGACCGCCGCGCTCACCTCGCTCGGAGAGCAGTTCACGGAACGGACAGGTATAGAAACGAGGATCGAATCCACCTCGAGGGAAGTGCTGAATCCGGAAGCGAACACGGCGCTTTATCGTATCGCCCAGGAGGCGCTGACGAATGTCGAGCGTCACTCCGGTGCGACGAAGGTGGAAATCAGCATCTGGAGCACGAAAGGGCGTGTGAGGATGACGATCTCGGACGACGGAATAGGCTTCGACGAGTCTTCCAGACGAAACGGTTCGAGATCGGTCGGGCTTGGGCTTAGAAACATGCAGGAGCGTCTTGCCCATTTCGGCGGCGTGCTGCTGGCGAAATCGACCGGCGAAGGCACCGTCCTGACCGCGATGCTTCCAAAATCAGCCAATCTCGGCAAAATCATCTCCCGCGAGGCCGCATGAGCGAGCGCGAAAAGATTAAGGTCCTCCTCATAGACAACCACCCGCTCGTGCTCGAGGGTCTGAAGGCCGTGCTGGAGACCTTCGCGCATATCATGGTTGTCGGCACGGCGCATCTCGCCAGGCAGGGATTGGAGCTGGCGGCGCGCACGCGCCCCACCGTCGTGCTGATGGATATCAATATGCCGCAACTGAACGGAATAGACGCGATCGAGCTGTTCAAGCGCGAAGTTCCCGATGCGAAGATCCTCATGCTCTCGATGCATGACAGCCGGGAATACATCTCGGCATCCGTCCTCCAGGGCGCTGCGGGCTATGTCCTCAAGGACGTACCGAACGAAGAGATCGTCGCTGCGATCGAGACTGTCGCAGGGGGAGGCACCTATTTCTCCTCCGGTGTTCCGGAGGCCCTCCTTCAGCGGCGGGAATCCGAGGACGCGGCGATCCTTCCCCTCACCTCGCGCGAGCGGGAAATCCTGATCCTCCTTGCCGCGGGGCAAAGCAACAAGGAGATCGCGACGGTCTTGGCGATTTCGGCGTTTACGGTCGAGACCCATCGCAAGAGCATCAAGAAGAAACTGGGTATTTCGACAACGGCAGGACTGACGCGTTTCGCGCTGGAGCGAGGCCTGATCGCCGAAGCGTGATCGGCATACCCAGAAGTGGGTAGCCGCATTCCTTTTGCCTTCGCAGCTATATTGTGAGGCAAGTCCGCAGCACGTAGGTCCAATCCGACGGTCGTCCAAGCGGCCATCGGGGAGGATATTTCATGACAGGGCTGTTATCGCTCTCGCGCGCGATCGACGCGATCAATACGTTTTTTGGCAAGGCCGTATCCTGGCTGCTGCTGCTGGCCATTATCATCAGCGCGGTAAACGCCACCACACGCAAGCTTTTCAATCTCAGCTCCAACGCCTGGCTCGAAGCGCAGTGGTACCTCTTCTCCGCCGCCTTCCTGGTTGCCGCCGCCTATACGCTTCTGTCCAGCGAGCATGTGAGAGTGGATCTCGTTTACGGCAATCTGCCACGCAAGGCACAGCTTTGGGTTGAAATTCTCGGTACGATCTTCTTCCTCTTCCCGTTTTGTCTGGTCACCATCTACCTATCCTGGCCGACGGTGATCGAGAAATTTTCGACCGGTGAAGTTTCGAACAATACAGGGGGCCTTATCCTCTGGCCGGTCTGGGCGATGATTCCGCTCGGGTTCGGTCTTCTCGCCTTGCAGGGCCTTTCCGAACTCATCAAGCGCATCGCGATCCTGCGGGGCGATCTGCCGGACTCGGTGGCGCTCGCCGATGCCGAAGCCAAGGCCCTTTGAGGGAATTCCATAGATGTTTGCTTTCTTCGCGGAAAATCTCGCACCGATCATGTTCCTGTCGCTGATCGTGGTGCTGCTCATCGGCTATCCGGTCGCCTTTGCCCTTGCCTTCGTGGGTTTTGTCTTCGGGTTCGTCGGCATCGAAATGGGCCTCCTGCCGGCCAATCTGTTCGGCGCGATCCCGGACCGGATATTCGGGCAGATGTCGAACGAGACCCTGCTTGCTATCCCCTTCTTCACCTTCATGGGTCTGATCCTGGAGAGAAGCGGGATGGCCGAGGATCTACTCGACACGATCGGGCAGCTTTTCGGGCCGGTTCGAGGTGGTCTCGCCTTCGCCGTCATCTTCGTCGGCGCCATTCTTGCCGCAACGACGGGCGTGGTCGCAGCCTCCGTCATCTCCATGGGTTTGATCTCGCTGCCCATCATGCTCCGCTACGGCTATGACCGGAAAGTCGCTTCAGGCACCATCGCCGCTTCCGGAACGCTCGCGCAGATCATCCCACCCAGCCTCGTCCTGATCATCCTCGCCGACCAGCTCGGCCGCTCGGTCGGCGACATGTACAAGGGCGCGCTCGTTCCCGGTCTTCTGCTGGTCGCCGCCTATGCCGGCTACATCATCCTGATGTCTCTGATCCAGCCCGCAAGCGTGCCGGCACTTCCGCTGGAAGCGAGGACACTCAAGGGCTGGAAGCTCTTTCAGCGCGTGATCATTTCCCTCGTGCCGCCGCTGGTGCTGATCTTCCTGGTGCTCGGCACGATTTTCATCGGTCTGGCAACACCGACGGAAGGCGGCGCTATGGGGGCCGTCGGCGCGCTGGCGCTTGCTGCGATCAATCGCCGGCTAACCATTGCCATGATCAAGTCGGCGCTCTACGCGACCGTGAAGCTTTCCTCCTTCGTCATCTTCATCCTTCTCGGCGCTCGCGTTTTCTCACTCACCTTTTACGGCGTGAACGGCCATATCTGGGTAGAGCACCTGATGACGTCCATCCCCGGCGGCGAAGTCGGCTTTCTGATCGTCGCCAACCTGCTCGTCTTCTTCCTGGCCTTCTTCCTGGATTATTTCGAGCTCGCCTTCATCATCATTCCGCTACTGGCCCCGGTCGCGGACAGCCTTGGGATCGACCTCATCTGGTTCGGCGTGATGCTGGCGATCAACATGCAGACCTCGTTCATGCACCCGCCGTTCGGCTTCTCGCTGTTCTACCTGCGCTCTGTCGCTCCCAACCGGGCCTATAAGGACAGGGTGACCGGCCAGACCATCCAGCCGGTCACTTCCGGGCAGATCTACATGGGAGCCCTCCCCTATCTGGCCATACAGCTCGTCATGGTGGCCCTGGTGATCACCTTCCCGCAGCTGGTGACGCACTATAAGTCCGGTCAAACTGCCGTCGATCCGGCCACCATCGAGCTCAATGTGCCGATGCCGGGCGAAGACGGAGGCAACCCGTTCGGCACGCCCGCACCGCCTTTCGGCGCCGAACCCTCGGAAGGCGAGATACCGCCGCCGGCATTCGGCTCGCCCACACCGGATTTCGGTTCTCCCACCCCGAGTTTCGGAGCACCCCAGTCGGGCGCAAACAGCCCCTGATCGACAAATCCGCGCCCGACATCACGGGCGTGGCCATTATCCGGCCAAGGCACTTGACCGTGATCCAACCCAAATGAGGAGGACAGACATGACCGATACATTAAGCCGTCGCGGCTTCCTGACGAAGGGCGCGCTTGCAGGCGCCGCCACGGCGGCCGGCGCCTCGCTTGCCGCCCCGGCCATCGCCCAGGAGCTTCCCACGCTCCGCTGGCGCCTGACATCCGGCTTTCCCAACAACCTCGACACGATCTACGGCGGCGCCGTCGTCATGGCCGAGGCGCTTTCCAAAATCACCGAGGGCAAGTTCCAGATCCAGGTCTTCCAGGCCGGCGAACTGGTTCCCGGTGCTCAGGCGATCGATGCAGTGAAGGCCAACACCGTCGAACTGGCTCACACCTGCGGCTACTATTTCACCGGAAAGGATCCGACGTTCGCGATCGGCTCCACAATCCCCTTCGGTCTCAACGGACGTCAGCAGAACGCCTGGCTCTATCATGGGGGCGGCAACGAAGCCTATAACGAGTTCCTGGCCGACTATGGCGTCGTCGGCATTCCGGGCGGTGCCACGGGCGCTCAGATGGGCGGCTGGTTCCGCAAGGAGATCAAGAGCGCGGCCGACCTCCAGGGCGTTAAGATGCGTATTGCCGGTGTCGCCGGCGAGGTGATGTCGCGCCTCGGCGTCGTCCCGCAGCAGCTACCGGGCGGCGACATCTACCCGGCGCTGGAGCGTGGGACGATAGATGCGGCCGAATGGATCGGACCCTATGACGATGAGAAGCTCGGCTTCTATCAGATCGCCCCGAACTACTACTATCCGGCATATTGGGAAGGCGGGTTGACGATCCACTTCTTCATCAACAAGGCGCAGTATGAAAGCCTGCCGGAAGCCTACAAGGCGGCTCTCGACACGGCCTGCAAGGCGGCCAACGTCAACATGCAGGCGCTCTACGACGTCAAGAACACGACGGCGATCCGATCGCTTGTGGGCAAGGGCGTGAAGTTGCGTCCTCTACCCCGCGACGTGATGGATGCCGCCTACAAGGCAGCATTCGAACTCTACGGCGAATATGCCGAGAAGCACCCGGCTTGGGCGAAGATCTATCCTGGCTGGAAAAAGTTCCGCGATGAATCCTTCGAATGGTTCCGTGTCGCCGAATATAGCTACGACAGCTACATGTATGCGGCCCAGGCTGCAAAGAAATAAGAGCTGAAAGACCGGGGCGAAAGCCCCGGTCATTCTCCCGGCTTCGCTTGCCGAATATCTTTCGAGCTATTCATTGAGCTCTTTCGCCATTTGAAGATGGTGCTCCAGTGCCGAGACCTTGCTGGCGGCCCAGGACTTGAGCTCCGCGTTTTCACCTTCTTCGCCGTAGCGCTTGAACAAGTCCACAGCTTCCTCATGCGCCTCGACCTGGTCCGATCGATATTGCTGGGTAAACTCGTCGCCCTGCAGACTGTTCAACTTGTCGAGCAATTCCTGGTGAGCCGTCGTCATGGCTGTCGGTAGGGCCGCATTCACCTTTTCGCCGTCAACCAATTGCTTGAGCTCGGCCGTCGTCTTCTGATGATCCTGGATCATCTGCTGCGCGAAAGTTTTCGTCGCGGCATCACTACGTTCGGCCGCGAGTTTGCTCGATTCAATTTCGAACATATCGCTCGATGCCGCCTCCTTCACGAAATCCTCGGTCTTGGGAGCCACGCCCATCAGCGTGTTCACGCCGGATTTTTCCGCCGCGGATTGCGCAAGAGCTGATGTTGCCGCCAGCATGGCGGCCATGACAACGATCTTTTTCATGTAGTTCTCCTTCCAATGGAACTGAAAGACGAACAGGGAGCCAGCAATGTTGTTCCAGCCGATGGCGACAGCAACGGCCGGAGATCTGACTTTTAATTCTGGCGATGTTGCATGTATGCACTCGACTCTCCGCAGGCCGCATGTATCGATTGGCGGACAGTGCGTGCGAGGGGACGAGCCGTGTTTTTCGAGTGGGACGCTTACCTTATCAAGATGCTCATGGCCTGGGTGGCCGCAATCATGGTTGCGGGCTTTCCGGTATGGCTGCTCGTCAACGCGGTCACGATCTAGACGCGTTTCCTCCTAATTCCGAGACAATATTATCGACGTGCGGCCGGTCGAGACGAGCTTTGGCTATCTCGCGCACAGAGTAGCAGCGCTCAGAAGTCCCCATCCATAAATCACATCCTTGCCTGGCGCTCCCATGTCCGCAGCGCTTCGCATCAATTCCGTCTCGATCTCCCGCGAGGTGAGTTCCGGGCGGGTGGCCCGCAGGACCGCAGCAGCCGCGGTAACGAATGGAGCGGCAAATGATGTGCCGCTCTTTTGCCGCGCACCGGAGATCGAAGCCGCTGTCCAGACACCGACGCCTGGAGCGGCGATATCGATATGCGGCCCGCGCACCGCGCGGCGATAGGGGTTTCGCGCGCGATCCACCGCGGTGACAGCAATCACATCTTCATAGGCTGCAGGATAAACCGGTTTTGCATTGGGGCCATCATTGCCGGCGGCAGCGATCAGGATGGCACCCTGCCCGACCGAGGTACGGACCGCTTGCTCGAGCAGCAGGTTCGGCGGGCCCGTAAGGCTCAGATTGACCACCCTCACCCCACGCCGAGCAAGAAGATCCAGCGCTCGCACGAGATCATATGCGCTGGCGATATCGGTCGTATTGCCGAAGCGGTGAAAGGCATCAACAGCGATGAGTTCGGATGAGGGAAGCAATCCGGGGGTTCGGCCTTCGGGCGAGCCGACGAGAAGTGCGGCGACCGCCGTGCCATGCTGCTCGCCCGATCGGGGCAAGCTCTCTTTACCGAGACGGATCACCTCTATGCGGGCGCTGTCGAAAGCGGCATGATCCGCGTTGATGGCCGTATCGACGAGGCCGATCGGCTGCGGGGCGACGCAAGTATGGCTTTTGCCTGGTTCGACCGGCCACCCAACCATGTACCGCACCAACGCGCAGCCACTCTTGCCGCAAGCCGATGAGCCATCCTGTTCGGGCCTGTAGTAATGGTTGAAATCCACCGACGCTGAAGGAGCCTGCGTCGCGACCATCTGACGAGCAGCATCGAGCGTCATGCCCTGTGGGATTGTCAGCCGCACAAGTTCGCTCCCGACAAGCGCAATCTGCTGGCGATCGTCCACCGCAAAGCCGGTCTGCACCAGGCTGGCGATCGACGCTTCGTCCAGTCCGAGCGCAGCGATTTCGTTCGGGGCTCGATCGGGAACGACGACCCGGCGCCGGACCGGGGCCGGCCGTGATTCACGCCTAGGTGCACGCCATAGCGAGCGGATGTCCCTGCGCCTATCATCGTCATCATCGCGGTAGTACCCGCCGCCCCGGTCGCCGTCTCCGCCGTCATCATCGTCTCCCCCATCATCGTCATCGTCATCCGCATAGGCGGCGGAGGCGCCGGAAAAGCCGATGTGTTGGGCAGCAGGCAGCGCCAGTTCCCCTGCAAGAATGAGGCAGAGGAGTGCGGCCAACCGGCTGGCAAAGCTTGCAAGCGAACAGGTCATTTCACCATCTCCGATTGAGATCATGTCGATTCATGCGGCGCTAACGCGTTCCATGCTACTGCGAGTAGACGGATGACTCGACAGAATATTCCGCGCCGTGCCAAAGATTTCCGATGACGAACGATATGCTCACCGTGCCCGAACGGCTGGTCGCCTTTCTGCCGAATCTTCGGCGGTTCGCGATTTCGCTCTGCCATTCGCGTGAGCTTGCCGACGATCTGGTGCAATCCACCTGCGAGCGCGCGATTGCCGCGGCGGACACTTTCGTGGCGGGCACCCGCTTCGACGCGTGGCTGTTCAGAATTCTCCGGAACCTCTGGATCGACCACCTGCGGCGCGCCAAGACGGCCGGACCGCAGGAGGATCTCGACCAGGCGAGTGAGGTCTCCACTCCTTCCGGCGAAGCAGCCTCGGATGCCCGCATGGCTCTTCTGGAGGTCACCGAAGCGCTTCAAAAGCTTCCGGAAGAACAACGGGAAGTTCTGGTCCTCGTATGCGTCGAGGAGTTGAGCTATCGCGATACCGCCGAGGTCCTGTCAATTCCGATCGGTACGGTGATGAGTCGCCTTGCGCGAGCCCGCAAGAATCTCGCCGATCTGATGGGAATAAGCATCGAAGGAAAACGTTCGTCAGGCATGAAAGGCGGCGTAGCATGAAACAACCGGAATTCGACGACGAGACATTGATGGCTTATGCCGATGGCGAGCTAGGCGATGAGACCACCGCCCGGCTTGAAGCCGCTCTCGAAACCGATGAAGCCCTCGCTGCCCGCCTTGCTGTCTTTCTCGACAGCCGGGCCACAGTCGCCTCTGCGCTGAAGCCGCTGATTCATGAACCGGTTCCCGAAGCGCTTCTAACCTCCGTCAGGCGCATGGCTGAAAAGGCCGGGCCGGTTGAAGACGGGCTGGAGAGGAAGGTCATCGCATTCCGCCAGAAACAAACGGCGCCGTCGCGGCCCATTCATCGTCCCTGGCTCATTCCGATCGCCGCATCGCTGGTGGCTGTCATTGCAGGTTTTGGGGGGTTCATGCTCGGGCGAGAAATCGGCGTCACAGGAGCGGGCACCGATGCTGCACTTGCCGCTGCGCTCGACCGTGAAACTTCGGGGAATGACGTGACGCTCAGCGGCTCAAATGAAACGCTGCGTGTGGTTGCCAGTTTCCGGGACGAGCATGGTGATCTCTGCCGAGAATACGAACGCGTGCGTCACGGCGTAAGTACGGTCTCGATTGCATGCCGCGAAGCCGGTACGTGGGTAACCCGGCTGGCATTGTCTGCTCCGCATGCGGAGGGCTATACCACGGCTTCCGCCCAGGAAACGATCGACGCCTATCTTTCTTCCATCCACGCAGGCGCCCCGCTCACCCCTGAGGAAGAGCGGGCGGCGCTCGCTGCCCTTCGCTGAAAATTTACATATCCACGGGAATAATCTCAACTCCCTGCCGTTTCCCTCATCATTGAACATGTGAGGAGACCGCGATGAAGCTCTCTCTGCTGAAAAAGCCGCAGCCGATGATAACCTTCCTCTGCCGCAAGGAGGACGAGGGCGTGATCCCTGCGCCCGTGCAGGCAAAAACTGCCCTGCCCACCTGGTTCCGCAAGCTGCCACCCGTCAGCGAAGATCACGTCTCGCCCAATGACAGTGGGCTCACCGTAAAGCGCTGCATGCCGTTTCTGGACGCCATGACTGCCGGCTGGGTGATCGGTCTTGCCGCAACGGTGCGGATGGAAATCGCCGATAGCGGCAGTACGGTGAAATGCGGCTGGGATTTCGATCGCACCATGGTCAGCAATCACGCGAGCCATCAGGTCGCCGGAAATCCCCGCGAGCCGCTACCGCCCTGCAAGTTTCACAACTATTGGACCATCCGCACGCCACCCGGCTGGAGTTGCCTTTTCGTGCCGCCGCTCAATCGGCCGAACGGAGTATTCGAGATCGTCGCCGGTATTGTCGATACGGATAGCTACCAGTCCGAAATTCATTTTCCCTTCTTCGCCACGGGGGAGGACGGCCTGCATGTGCTGGAACGTGGCACCCCGATCGTGCAGATCATCCCCTTCCGCCGCGAAACGTCTGATCTGTCGGCCGAGATCCGCGCCGAAAGCGGGCAGGAAGAGGTGGTTCGAAAGACGATCTTCCGCAAGACGCTCGCTTCGGATGGCTGGTATAGAAAGTTCGCGCGCGCCCAGCGATAACGCCATCAGGAAAATGCATCTGACACCGTCACCGGGATACGAAACCGGCGACGGCGCTCGCCTGTGAGAAAACATCGATAAACTACTGAAATATTTTAAATATTTTGGAATAAATGCGACTTCACGCCGTTTCTCCTTTGCGGCCGGCAAACGGCTGTTATTGAAGGAGAAACACCATGAAAAAAGTCATCGCAATATTGAGTGCTTTTCTGGCACTAGGGGGCGTGACTCCCGCACCGGCCAATGCCGATGATCCGCTCACGCGCTTCCTCGACAAATCGTTCCACAGCGGCAAGGCAACCTATGCCTCTTCCCGTCGTAGTCGGGATGATGGCCGGAAAGGCTGGTCGAACTCCAGTTCGAACCGGAATTCGAACAGCTCGTCGAATTCGTCGAGCGACTCGAACTCCAATTCAAGCTCCAACAGCAATTCCAATTCGTCCAGTAATTCGAGTTCCAATAGCAATTCGAACTCTTCGAGTAATTCCAGCTCGAACAGCTCGTCCAACTCATCCAGCAATTCGAGCTCGAACTCCTCCTCCGACGACGATTGATGCGTCTAGAGATGCCCGCCGCCTTTCAC
>NZ_JBHFJG010000039.1:203559-220217 GCF_057559155.1 Rhizobium moroccans
GGGGGGGGGGGTGCCGGCCGTCCTTGGTTTACACCCGTTCGAGCGCGATCGAGATGCCTTGACCAACGCCGATGCACATGGTGGCGAGTGCGAACCTGCCGCCGGAAAGCTGCAGTTCGAGTGCGGCCGTGCCGGTGATGCGAGCGCCCGACATGCCGAGTGGATGGCCGAGCGCGATCGCGCCGCCGTTCTTGTTGACGCGAACGTCATCGTCGGCAATGCCGAGCTGGCGCAGCGTGGCGAGGCCCTGGCTGGCGAAGGCCTCGTTGAGTTCGATCACGTCGAACCGGCCCTGCGTAAGCCCGAGGCGCGCCATCAGTTTCTGTGAGGCCGGTGCCGGGCCAATACCCATGATCCGTGGAGGGACGCCTGCCGTCGCACCACCAAGGATACGCGCGATCGGCGTCAGACCGTGCTTCCTTGCCGCGGCTTCCGAGGCGATGATGAGTGCGGCGGCGCCATCATTGACACCGGAGGCATTGCCCGCCGTCACCGTACCGCCCTCCCTCTTGAAGGGCGTACCTAATTTGCCCAGCGCCTCGATCGTCGTTACGCGCGGATGTTCGTCCTTCTCGACCACGACCGGATCGCCCTTGCGCTGCGGGATCGTCACAGAAGTCATTTCCCTCGCCAGACGACCGTTTGCCTGTGCGGCGGCGGCCTTCGCCTGACTACGAAGGGCAAATTCATCCTGGTCTTCGCGGCTCACCTTGAAGTCTTCCGCGACGTTCTCGCCCGTCTCCGGCATGGAATCCACGCCATATTGCTTCTTCATCAGCGGGTTGATGAAACGCCAGCCGATCGTCGTGTCGTAGATCTCCGCATTGCGCGAAAAGGCAGTTTCTGCCTTCGGCATGACGAACGGCGCGCGGCTCATGCTCTCCACGCCGCCAGCGATCATAAGCTCGGCTTCGCCGGATTTGATAGTGCGGGCAGCGGTAATCACCGCATCCATGCCCGAGCCGCAAAGGCGGTTGATCGTGGTTCCGGTCACGGAGACGGGAAGACCCGCCAGTAACAGCGACATGCGTGCGACATTGCGGTTGTCCTCCCCCGCCTGATTGGCGCAGCCGAAGATGACGTCCTCGATTGCCTCCCAATCCACCTTGGCATTGCGTTCCATCAGCGCTTTGATGGGAATGGCCCCAAGATCGTCGGCACGGACGGAGGAAAGCGACCCACCAAAGCGGCCGATGGGCGTACGGATATAATCGCAGATATAGGCTTCGGTCATGGCGTCCTCCTCAAAGCTCCGGCACGACGAGGTCGGCCACCGCGCCTTCCACGTGTAATGGCGCACCAGTCATAGCCTGCAGTTCCTCTATCGTCATGGCAGGCAGCTTCTCGCGCAGCACGAAATGGCCGTCCTTGATATCCACCACCGCATGGCTGGTATAGACGCGCGTGATGCAGCCGACGCCGGTCAGTGGAAACGTGCATTTCTCCACCAATTTCGGCTCACCGTTCTTTGCCACATGCTCGGTGATGACGAAGACCTGTTTGGCGCCGTGCACGAGGTCCATCGCACCGCCGACGGCCGGCACACCCTTGCTGCCCACGCGCCAATTGGCGAGGTCTCCGTTTTGCGCCACCTGATAGGCTCCCAGGATGGCGACGTCGAGGTGACCGCCACGCACCATGGCAAAGCTGTCTGCATGGTGGAAGAAGGCAGCACCCGGCTTCAGCGTGACGGCCTTCTTGCCGGCATTGATCAGATCCCAGTCTTCCTCGCCCTTCGGCGGCGCTTCGCCGAAGTTCAAAATGCCGTTTTCCGTGTGGAAGATCACTTCCCGGCCCGGCGGCTGGTAACGAGCCACCATTTCCGGAAAACCTATGCCAAGATTGACATAGGCGCCATCTGCGATGTCCTGCGCCGCGCGCCAGGCGATCTGCGCATTGGAAAGCTTGATGTCTTCTCGGGTCTCGATTGCGTTCGTATCGGGGATCATACGTATGCCACTCCGGCCTGGATGAGTTCTTCTTCCTGCTGCGGGTCGGCCACTTCGACGACATGATCGACGAAGATGCCAGGAGTTACGACCTGCTCCGGGTCTATGCCTCCCGGCGACACGATCTTCGAAACCTGGACGATCGTCTTTTCCGCCGCCATGCACATCAGCGGGTTAAAATTGCGACCCGCCTTGTTGTAGATGAGGTTGCCGTGGGTATCGCCGACATGCGCCTTGATGATCGCGAAGTCGGCCTTCAGCCAACGTTCCTGCACATATTTCCGACCGTCGAACTCGGCGATCGGTTTACCCTCCGCAAGTTCGGTGCCGTAGCTCGTCGGCGTGTAGAAGGCTGGGATGCCGGCGCCGCCGGCGCGTATGCGTTCTGCAAGCGTCCCCTGTGGAACCAATTCAAGCTCGATCTCGCCGGCGAGGTATTTTTCCGTGAAGGCGCGCGGATCGGAGGAACGGGGGAAGGAGCAGATCATCTTCTGGACCATGCCGGCGTCGATCATCGCCGCGATGCCGATCCGGCCATTGCCCGCGTTGTTGTTGATGACCGTGAGCCCCCTAGGTCCCCTGTCGATCAAGGCATGGATGAGTTCGATCGGCGCGCCGGAGCCGCCGAAGCCGCCGATCATGATCGTGGCACCATCACCTATGCCGGCCACAGCTTCCGCCAGGCTCCCGATTGTTTTGTCCATCTGGTCTTCTCCCATTTATGGCCTGCCAAGCCGCGCAGTCCACAAGCTCAGAAATACGGCGGAGGATCATCGACGGCAATCAATTTGTGCGCTATATGTACTTTGTTCGAATATCGCACAAAAAGGCAGCCACGCAGATGAAAGAGCGCGACATGATGGGGAGCCTCGCCAAGGGCTTGAAGGTCATAGAAGCCTTCAGCGCCGAGCGCCCGCGTCTCAGCATCTCCGAAACCGCCGAAATTGCCGGGTTGGACCGAGCGACGGCCCGGCGTTGCCTACTGACGTTGGCCGAACTCGGCTATGCGGATTACGACGGCAAATTCTTCACGATCACACCGCGCGTCTTGAGACTGGGTACGGGCTGTCTCGCCACCATGCCGCTGCCGCGGCTCGTGCAGCCATGGCTCGACCGGCTTTCGCAGGAAATCGGTCAGAGCACCTCCGTCTCCATCCTTGACGAAGGGGAGATCGTCTATGTTGCCCGCGCGGCCCAGCAGCGGGTCATGTCCATTGCGCTCATGCCAGGCTCCAGGCTTCCGGCCTATTGCACATCCATGGGACGGGTGCTGCTTGCTGCGCTCGACGAGCAAAGGGCGCGGCAGATCCTTTCAGCCAAACCGCTCATCGCAAGAACGGAGAAGACACTGACAGATATCGAAGCGCTGATGCGCGAGCTCGCGGCAACGCGAGCGCGGGGTTATGCGCAGATCGATCAGGAGGTGGAAATCGGCCTGCGATCGCTGGCGGTCCCGCTCTTCGACGCCCGTGGCCAGACCATCGCAGCGCTCAATGTCGGCCTTCCTGCAAACCAGGAACCGATGCAGGAGATCGCCAAAAAATATCTCCCGGCCCTGCTCAGGGTTCAGGGCGAGCTTGCTAAAATCTCGATCTGAAGACCGCAAAAACAACGGCCGGCTTTTCAGCCGGCCGCATTCAACCGTTCAAGCGCGCTGCTTATCGCCTTTGGTTATAGACGTCGACGCAGACGGCGCCGAGCAGCACCAAGCCCTTGATGACCTGCTGGTAGTCGATGCCGATACCGAGGATCGACATGCCGTTGTTCATCACGCCCATCAGGAACGCGCCGATGACGGCACCCGTCACCTTGCCGACGCCGCCATAGGCGGATGCACCACCAATGAAGCAGGCGGCGATAACGTCGAGCTCAAAGCCCGTGCCGGCCTTCGGCGTGGCACTGTTCAAGCGGGCGGCAACGACGAGACCCGCGAGAGCCGCCAGCACGCCCATGTTGACGAAGGTCCAGAATACCAGACGCGTGGCCTTGATGCCGGAAAGCTCCGCTGCGCGGGCATTGCCGCCAACGGCATAGATCTGCCTGCCGATGATGGTGCGATTGGTGAAGAAGCCGTAGGCAACGATCAGCACCGCCATGATGATCAGAACGTTGGGCAGACCACGATGCGAAGAAATCAGGTAAGCGACGTAAGCGATCGCAGCAAAGACGAGAATGTTCTTGGCGACGAAGAAGCCGAAAGGCTCGCTTTCCACATCATGTGCAATGCGCCGCGAGCGGTTTTTGAAGTTCTGCCAGATCAGGAAGGCAGCGAGGATCAGGCCGACGATGAACGAGGTCGCGTAAAAACCGGTACCCGCGGAGATCAGCTCGGCCACATAACCGGAGGACAGCTTCTGGAAGATCGGCGGGAACGGCCCGATCGCCTGGCTGCCGAGAATGGCGATCATGAAACCGCGGAAGACCAGCATGCCCGCAAGCGTCACGATGAACGACGGTATCTTGAAATAGGCGACGAAATAGCCCTGAATGGCGCCGATCAAGCCGCCGACAGCCAGGCAGATGAAGATGGCAGCTGGCAGATTGACGCCCCATCTGACCATCAGCAGGCCGGCGAGACCGCCGATGAAGCCGGCGACGGAGCCGACGGACAGGTCGATATGGCCCGTCACGATCACCATCAGCATGCCGAGCGCCATGATGACGATATAGCTGTTTTGCAGCACGATATTGGTGACGTTGAGCGGCCTGAGTAGAATACCGCCGGTGGCGATCTGGAAGAAGATGACGATCACAACCAGCGAGATCAGCATGCCGTAATCGCGAAGATTGTCCTTCCAGAAACCGGTCCCCCTCTTGGGAGCTGAAATTGCTTCCTGTGGAGTGCTCATGATTAATTCCCCTTGCGGCGCATGATGGCGCGCATGATATTTTCCTGCGTTGCCTCTTCGCCGGCGACTTCGCCGACGAATTCGCCTTCGTGCATGACCATGATCCTGTCGCAGGTGCCAATGAGCTCAGGCATTTCCGACGAGATCACGATGACAGCTTTACCGGCATCCGCAAGTTCGTTGATGATGGAATAGATTTCGTATTTGGCGCCGACATCGATGCCACGCGTCGGCTCGTCGAGGATCAGGATATCCGGACCTGTGAACAGCCATTTCGACAGCACAACCTTCTGCTGGTTGCCGCCAGAAAGCTTGCCGGTTTCCTGATAGACGTTGTGGCTGCGGATCCGCATACGGGTGCGGAATTCCTGTGCCACCTTCATTTCCTTGATGTCGTCTATCACGCCGCCGGTCGATACACCGCCCAGATGAGCAAGCGAGATATTCTTGCGGATGTCTTCCGCAAGAATCAGCCCCAGCTGCTTTCGGTCTTCCGTGACATAGGCCAGCCCTGCCTTGATGGCGCGGTGGACATTCGACGTATCGACTTCCTTGCCGTGGATCTTGACCGTGCCGGAAATATCGCGGCCCCAGGCCTTGCCGAATACGCTCATGGCAAACTCGGTGCGCCCTGCCCCCATAAGGCCGGAAATGCCGACGACTTCGCCGGCACGGACCTTCATCGAAACATTCTTGACGACCTTGCGATGCACATGCTGCGGATGGTGTACGGACCAGTTCTCGACCTCGAAGATCACGTCGCCGATCTTCGGCGTGCGCTTCGGATAGCGGCTTTCGAGATCACGATCGACCATGCGGCGCACGATCTCGTCCTCGTCGACTGCGCCTTCGTGGCAATCAAGCGTGCCAACTGTCTTGCCATCGCGCAGGACGGTGATGCGGTCGGCGACCTCGGTAATCTCGTTCAGCTTGTGGCTGATCATGATCGAGGTGATGCCGTGGCGGCGGAACTCCTTCAAGAGCTCAAGCAATGCCGCACTGTCTGTTTCGTTGAGCGACGCAGTCGGCTCATCGAGGATCAGGAGGCGCACGTCCTTGGACAAGGCCTTGGCGATCTCGACCAGCTGCTGCTTGCCGACGCCGAGATTGGTAATCAGCGTTTCCGGTGCCTCGGTGAGGCCAACCTTTGCAAGCAATTCCTTGGTGCGGACGTAGCGGATATCGCGGTCGATCACGCCGAATTTTGACGGCGCATTGGCGAGAAAGATGTTCTCGGCGATCGACATCAGCGGAATGAGCGCGAGCTCCTGATGGATGATGATGATGCCGAGCTTTTCGGAATCGTTGATGTCGCGGAAACGACGCTCTTCACCGTCGAAAAGGATGGAGCCCTCATAGGCGCCATGCGGGTGGACACCCGATAGAACCTTCATCAGGGTCGACTTTCCGGCGCCGTTTTCGCCAACGAGCGCGTGGATCTCGCCTTCCTTGACGGTGAAGCTGACGTCCGAAAGCGCCTTGACGGCGCCGAAGCTCTTCGAAATGCCGCGCATTTCGAGAATGGGCGGTTTTTCCACCGCAGATAATACGGGATCAAGCATGACCCACTCCCAACAGAAAATGGGCCGCGCGGTCCTTAAACCGCGCGGCCTTTCAAAATTACTTCAGCTGGTCTTCGGTGTAGTAACCAGCTTCGACGAGCGTCTGCCAGTTGGTCTTGTCGATAGCGACCGGCTTCAGCAGGTAGGACGGGACGACTTTGACACCGTTGTTGTAGGTCTTGGTGTCGTTAACCTCCGGCTCCTTGCCGCTCATCACGGCATCGACCATGTCGACCGTCACCTTGGCGAGATCGCGGGTGTCCTTGAAGATGGTGGAACCCTGCTCGCCCGCGATGATCGACTTGACCGACGGGACTTCAGCATCCTGACCGGAAACGTACGGCATCGGCATGTCGCCAGAGCCGTAGCCGACGCCCTTCAGCGAAGACAGGATACCGATCGAGAGACCGTCATAAGGAGACAGAACGGCATCCAGTTTCTTATCGGAATAGGTCGACGAAAGGATAGCATCCATACGGGCCTGCGCAGTTGCCGGGTCCCAGCGAAGGGTAGCAACCTTATCCATGCCGGTCTGACCACTGCCGACGACGAGGGTGCCCTTGTCGATCAGCGGCTGCAGCACGCTCATCGCGCCATCGTAGAAGAAGTAGGCATTGTTGTCGTCCGGCGAGCCACCGAAGAGCTCGATGTTGAAGGGGCCTGCTTCAGTATCGGCCTTGAGTGCCTTCACGATCGACTGCGCCTGCAGCACGCCGACCTGGAAGTTGTCGAAGGTGGCGTAGTAGTCGACATTCGGCGTATCGCGGATCAGGCGGTCATAGGCGATGACCTTGATACCCTGATCGGCTGCCTGCTGCAGCACGTCGGACAGCGTCGTGCCGTCGATCGATGCAACCACGAGCACCTTGGCACCCTTGGTGATCATGTTCTCGATCTGCGACAGCTGGTTCGGAATATCGTCTTCCGCGTACTGGAGATCGGTCTGGTAGCCGCGCTCCTGCAGCACCTTCACCATATTGTCGCCATCGGCGATCCAGCGAGCCGAGGACTTGGTGGGCATCGCGACGCCGACCAGACCCTTGTCCTGCGCGGCGGCCGGCATTGCCAGAGCCGCCGAGGCCAGCATTGCTGCGGCCGTCAGATATTTCAGCAGTTTCATGACTTCTCCTCCTTTTGGCTCGGCTCCCTCTGAGCCTGCCGAGTTATAGGCGGCCGCTTCTGCCACCGCCTTTTTCCAACTCAGTGGTTGTCGCGCGGAATTCCTTCCGTCTGTGCGATCCGCTGGTATTTCACGGCGGGCTCGAGAACCGCGCCCGTCTCCATCTGGCTGACGATGCCGCGCTGGATTTCCTGCCACGGCGTCTGATGCTTCGGATAATGATAACCGCCCTGCGCCTCAAGTTCCTTGCGACGCGCGGAAAGCTCCTCGTCCGAGATCAGGATGTCCGCCTTGCCACGGCCGACATCGATGCGGACGCGGTCGCCGGTCTTGAGCAGCGCAAGCCCGCCGCCGGCCGCCGCTTCGGGCGAGGCGTTGAGGATCGAAGGGCTGCCGGACGTGCCCGACTGGCGGCCATCGCCAATGCAGGGCAGCGACGTGACGCCTTCCTTGAGCAGGTAGTCGGGCGCGCGCATGTTCACGACTTCCGCCGCGCCCGGATAGCCGATCGGGCCGGCCCCGCGCATGAAGAGGACGGTGTTGGCGTCGATACCGAGCGACGGATCGTCGATACGCTTGTGGTAATCCTCCGGTCCGTCGAACACCACGGCACGGCCCTCGAAGGCATCCGGATCGTTCGGATTCGAGAGATAGCGGTTACGGAACTCCGGCGAAATGACGCTGGTCTTCATGATCGCCGAGGAGAACAGGTTGCCGCGCAGCACGCGGAAGCCCGCGCGCTCCTTGAGCGGCTGCTCGTAAGGACGAATGACCTTCTCGTCCTCGATGATAGCGCCGCGGCAATTCTCGCCGATCGTCTTGCCGTTCACCGTCATGGCGTCCTCATGGATGAGGCCCTGGCCCATGAGCTGGTTGACGACGGCCGGAACGCCGCCGGCGTGATAGTAGTCCTCGCCGAGATATTCGCCGGCCGGCTGCAGGTTGACGAGCAGCGGAACCTCTTCGCCGTACTTCTGCCAGTCGTCTACGCTGAGCTCGACGCCCATGTGGCGCGCGAGGCCGTTCAGGTGGATCGGGGCATTGGTCGAGCCGCCGATCGCCGAATTGACGCGGATGGCATTGATGAAGGCTTCCCTCGTCATGATGTCGGAGGGCTTCAGGTCCTCTTTCACCATTTCCACGATCCTGAGACCGGTCAGGTAGGAAACCTCCTGACGGTCGCGATAAGGCGCCGGGATGGCGGCGGAACCGGGAAGCTGCATGCCGAGCGCTTCGGCAAGCGAGTTCATGGTGGTGGCCGTGCCCATGGTGTTGCAGTAGCCGGTGGACGGCGCCGACGAGGCAACGAGCTTCACGAAGCCGGCATAGTCGATCTCGCCCTTGGCGAGAAGTTCACGAGCCTTCCAGACGATGGTGCCGGAACCGGTGCGTTCGCCGCGGAACCAGCCGTTCAGCATGGGGCCGACGGAGAGCGCGATCGCGGGAATGTTGACGGTGGCCGCCGCCATGAGACAGGCCGGCGTGGTCTTGTCGCAACCAATCGTCAGCACAACGCCGTCGAGCGGATAGCCGTAGAGCACTTCCACGAGGCCGAGATAGGCAAGATTGCGGTCGAGACCGGCGGTCGGGCGCTTTCCTGTCTCTTGGATCGGATGAACCGGAAACTCGATGGCGATGCCACCCGCTTCGCGGATCCCCTCACGCAGGCGCTTGGCAAGCTCAAGGTGATGCCGGTTGCACGGGGAGAGATCCGAACCTGTCTGGGCGATGCCGATGATCGGCCGGTCCGACTGTAATTCGGCCTGGCTGAGGCCGAAGTTCATGTAGCGCTCGAGATAGAGCGCCGTCATGTCGGCATTGGCCGGATTGTCGAACCATGCGCGCGAGCGCAGCTTGCGCACTTCTCCGCGCTTCGCGTTCGTTTCGGCGATCTCGGTTGAAGGCAGGTTCTCTGAATTGCTCATCGGTCTCGGTCTCGTGATAGCGGGTAGATAAGGGGCGTCAGTCGTCGAACGCCTCGACGACATGGCGGCGGCCGAGCATAAAGGCGTCGGCCACATGGACGAGCGGTGAAAAATCCGCATCGCTACGGCGCTCGCCGACAAGCGAGACGAAATGCCGATAGAGATTGCGGTATTCGCGATCTTCTTCGACGATCTGGTCCTTGCCGTCAACCGAAAGCCGGCTGCCGCCATGGGTCAGCACCACCGGGCCCTCGTCGGTCTCGACGCGGATATCCCAGGTCTGCGGACCGGTCTGCCGCCAGTCGAACTCCGCCGTTACAGGCAAGCCTGACGCGGTTTCGAATGCAAGGTTTGCCGCGATCGGGGCGGCCCGATTTTCGGGGAAGGACAGGTCGGAACGAACGAGGTGGAAACTTTCCGGCATGATGCGCGTGACGATGGACAGCGCGTTGATACCGGGATCGAAGACGCCGAGGCCGCCCGGTTCCCAGATCCAATCCTGACCCGGATGCCAGTGGCGAACGTCTTCCTTCCACTCCACATGAACCTTGCGGATCGTGCGCTCGGCCAAAAGTGCGCGTGCCGGCTCAACGGCTGCAGCCGAACGCGAGTGCCAGGTGGAAAAGAGGCTGAGGCCCTTCGCCTGCGCCTGCGCGTCGAGCGCGAAGACTTCCGAAATCGTCGCGCCGGGCGGCTTTTCAAGCATCACGTGCTTGCCCGCGTCGAGCGCCGCTTTCGCCAGGGCGAAACGGCCCTGCGGCGGCGTACAGAGCGACACCGCGCCTATCTTGATGTCGGAAGCCAACAGTTCCGAAATATCGTGAAAGCTCGGAACACCTTCCAGCGACGCATTGCGGCTTGCCACGGCAACCAGCTCGACCCCTTCAGTGGCCTCGATTGCGGCGAGATGCTGATCCCTCGCGATCTTCCCAAGACCGACAATGGCAAGACGGATGGGCGCCATGGCTTCGCTCCTCAAAGCTTGCGCACCGCGACGGAGGTCGCAGCCGCTACCGTAAGCTTGTTGACGAGCGGCAGCTTGAAGGGTGCAGCCGAAATTTCGAAGACGTCGCCCGGCTCGGTCTTGATGCCTTCCGAGAAGGAGAGGGTCGCCGTGCCGAAGAAGTGCACATGCAGGTCGCCTGGACGGCGGAAGAGGTCATATTTGAAGTTATGATGCTCCAGATTGGCGATCGTGTGCGACATGTTCGCCTCGCCCGACAGAAACGGCTTTTCGAAGATTACCTCATTGCCGCGGCGAACACGCGAGGTACCCTCGACATGGTCCGGAAGATCGCCGACCAGAAGCTCGGGCCCAAGCGCCGCCTGGCGCAGCTTGGAATGGGCGAGCCAGAGGTAGTTGCCCTTCTCCGTCACATGGTCGGAGAATTCGTTGGCAAGACAGAAGCCGAGGCGAAACGGCGTACCGTCCGGCCCTATAATATAAATGCCGGCAAGCTCTGGCTCCTCGCCACCGTCGAGCGCGAAGGCGGGAGAAACGAGATCGGCGCCGGTCGGCCGCAGTTGGGAACCATCACCCTTGTAGAACCACTCGGGCTGCACGCCCTCCTCGCCGGGCTTCGGCTTGCCACCTTCGACGCCCATCAGGAACATGCGCATGGAATCGGTGGGCTTTTCAGCCGACTGAGCAGCTTTGTGCATCTTGTCGCGGCCATCTGCCGAGCCGAGATGCGTGAGGCCCGTCCCCGCGACGATGAAATGCGCCGGATCGGGATGGGAAACCGGCAGGGCAAGCCGCCCCTCGTCCGTCGCCCTCTTCAGATCGATCTCATCGGCCTGCCCCAGTGCGGCGATCTTTCCGGCGAGCGATTGCCCGGCCGCGATCGCCTGCATGGCAAGATCATAAGTGGAGGAAACGCCATTGACGACACGCGCCACCCCTTGCCCATCCCAGGCGACGACCTTCGTCGCGCCGGCGCCATCCAGTACCTGAAGAATTCGCAGCATTAGAAATCGACCTGCAAAACGTTGTTTTTCCAACGGGACGTCGCCCCGCGCTCCTCCCGCCGACGCCTGCTGGCTGCAGCGGATATAAAATAGCACTATTGGATTGCTGCCTTCATTGTCAAGCTGGCGAAAGGCGAGGCTCGCGCACCTCATAGCTAAGCTATCGCAAAAATAATTATTCAGTTTCAACGGCTTATTTCAGTTTCTTTTAAAGCGCACTTCGGCGAGATGAAAAAACTGAAGGAAATATCGCTTGCAAAAGTAATACGATATGCTCATTCTGCTCGACGTTATTGCTATTTCATCTCTGGGAGGATTAAAGATGAGAAAGGCACTTGCGACGCTCACCGTGGCGTTCGCCACTTGCATGGCTTCAAGCGTTTCCGCGCAATCACTTACAGTCGGTTTTTCGCAGATCGGTTCCGAATCCGGCTGGCGCGCCGCTGAGACGACCGTTACCAAGCAGGAAGCCGAAAAGCGCGGCGTCGATCTGAAGTTCGCCGACGCCCAGCAGAAACAGGAAAACCAGATCAAGGCCGTGCGCGGCTTCATCGCGCAGGGCGTCGACGCGATCCTGATCGCGCCGGTGGTCGCCACCGGCTGGGATGCCGTTTTGAAGGAAGCCAAGGAGGAGAATATCCCGGTCATCCTGCTCGACCGCCAGATCGAGGCGCCGGACGATCTTTATCTCACGGCCGTCACCTCCGACCAGGTGCATGAAGGCAAGGTCGCCGGCGAATGGCTTGCCAAGGAAGTCGGCGACAAGGATTGCAAGGTCGTCGAGCTTCAAGGCACGACGGGCTCTTCGCCTGCCATCAACCGCAAGAAGGGCTTCGAGGAAGGGATCGCCTCGCATGCCAATATCAAGATCGCGCGCTCGCAGACCGGCGACTTCACCCGCACCAAGGGTAAGGAAGTGATGGAAAGCTTCATCAAGGCCGAGGGCGGCGGCAAGGATATCTGTGCGGTCTATGCCCATAACGACGACATGGCCGTCGGCGCCATCCAGGCGATCAAGGAAGCTGGCCTGAAGCCTGGCTCGGACATCAAGATCGTCTCGATCGACGCGGTTCCGGACATCTTCAAGGCAATGGCGGACGGCGAGGCCAATGCCACCGTCGAGCTGACGCCGAACATGGCCGGCCCGGCATTCGACGCCCTCGACGCCTATTTGAAGGACAAGAAGGAACCGCCGAAGTGGATCCAGACCGAATCGAAGCTCTACACCGCCGCTGACGACCCGATGAAGGTCTATGAGGCGAAGAAAGGCCTCGGCTACTGATCTCCCGCTGCCCGGGACCAGACCCGGGCACAACGACCGGAGCGATATGAACTGTCGCTCCGGTTTCTCAGACAAATGCGGGAATTGATCATGTCGGAATTCCAATCCCTCCTGGAAGCGCGTGGGATCGGCAAAAGCTTCCTCGGCATCGCCGCGCTCGACAGCGTTGATTTCAGCCTGAAGCGCGGAGAGATCCATGCGCTGCTCGGTGAAAACGGTGCGGGAAAATCCACGCTCATCAAGATTCTCACCGGCGTCTACACCCGCGATCGCGGGACGATTCACCTCGATGGCGCGGACGTTGCGCCGGGAAATGTCGGCGAGGCCCAGACGCTCGGAATCGGCACCGTCTACCAGGAGGTCAACCTCCTCGAGAACCTGACGGTCGCCGAAAATCTCTTCCTCGGCCGGCAGCCGCGCCGTCTCGGCCTCGTCAATCGGCGCGAGATGAGCCGCCGCGCCCGAGCTCTGTTACAGCGCTACGGTCTCGACATCGACGTGGATGCCCTGCTCTCCTCCTACTCTGTCGCCGTCCGGCAGATCGTCGCGATTGCCCGCGCCGTCGATCTCTCCGGCAAGGTTCTGGTACTCGACGAACCGACCGCCAGCCTCGATACGCATGAAGTGGAGATGGTGTTCGCCGTATTGCGGCAGCTTCGGGACGAAGGGCTCGGCATCATCATCATCACCCATTTCCTCAATCAGGTTTACGCGATCGCCGACCGTGTCACCGTTCTGCGCAATGGCCGGCTGGTCGGCAGCCGCGATATCTCGGGTCTTCCGCGCATGGAGCTGATCTCGATGATGCTCGGCCGCGAGCTGCAGCACATCACTCGCGAACAGCAAGCGAGCGATGAAACGCTAGCACCCGGCGCGGCGCCGATCCGATTTTCAGGATACGGCAAGCGCGGCAGTGTCGCGCCTTTCGATCTCGAAATCCGCCCCGGCGAGGTGGTGGGCATTGCCGGCCTCCTCGGCTCCGGCCGCACCGAGACCGCCTTTCTCCTCTTCGGTATCGATCGGGCCGACAGCGGCACGGTGAGCGTCGACGATGCCGAGGTGAAGCTCACCTCGCCGGAAGCGGCGATCTCCAAGGGTTTTGGTTTCTGCCCGGAAGAGCGGAAGTCAGACGGGATCATCGGTGATTTTTCCGTGGCCGATAACATCGCACTTGCCCTGCAGGCGCGCCAGGGATGGGCAAAGCCGCTCTCTTCCCGCCAGAAGGCCGCTCTTGCGGAACGCTTCATCAAGTCCCTCGATATCCGCCCCGCGGATGCCAACCGACCTATAAAATTCCTTTCCGGCGGCAATCAGCAGAAAGCCATCCTGGCCCGCTGGCTGGCCACCGACCCACGCCTCCTCATCCTCGACGAACCCACCCGCGGTATCGATATCGGCGCGCATGCGGAAATCCTCAAGATGATCGGCAAGCTCTGCGCCGACGGCATGTCGCTTATCGTGATCTCTTCCGAAATCGAGGAACTGACGGCAATCGCCCATCGAGTGGTCGTGCTTTCCGACCGGCGGCATGTTGCCGAACTGAGAGGCAACGAAGTGACCGCCGATAACATCATGCACGCGATCGCGACGCCTACGACCCCGGAGGCCGCATGATCAACCGTATCGCAAGGCGCATCAGGCGCATCGCCCCTCAGATCATAGCGCTGGCGGTCATTCTCGCCGCGATCACGGCGATAGCGCCGGGCTTTCTCAACGTCTCGTTTCAGAATGGCAGGCTTTACGGCAGCCTGATCGACGTCCTGGTGCGCGCCGCACCGGTGGCGCTTCTGGCAATCGGCATGACACTCGTCATCGCGACCCGCGGCATCGATCTTTCGATTGGCGCGGTCATCGCGATCTGCGGCGCGGTAGCCGCCACGCTTATCAGCAACGGCTATCCCCTCCCCTATGTGATCCTCGTATCTCTGAGTGTCGGGCTCGCCTGCGGGCTCTGGAACGGGCTGCTTGTCGCGGTTCTCGATATCCAGCCGATCATCGCAACGCTTATCCTGATGGTTGCAGGTCGCGGCATCGCCCAGCTCATTACCGAGGGCGTCATCCTTACCTTCAACAATGACGACTTTGCCGCGATCGGCTCCGGCTCGCTTGCCGGCGTTCCGATCCCGGTCCTCATCTGGGTCGGTGCCGCATTGCTGATCGGCCTGCTGGTGCGCAATTCCGCGCTCGGCTTCCTGATCGAGGCGACGGGCATCAATCGCCGGGCTGCAACGCTTGCCGGTATCCGCGCGCGCTTCCTGCTCTTCTTCGTCTATGCGGTTTCCGGCATCATGGCAGCCGTCGCCGGTCTCATCGTCACCGCCGATATCCGTGGCGCCGACGCCAATAATGCCGGCCTCTGGCTGGAGCTGGACGCGATCCTTGCCGTCGTCATCGGCGGGACGTCTCTCAATGGCGGGCGCTTCTCCATTCTCGCCTCTCTCATCGGTGCGCTCATCATCCAGTCGATCAACACCGGAATCCTGGTTTCGGGCTTTCCGCCCGAGTTCAATCTCATCATCAAGGCCGGAATCATCATCGTGGTCCTCACGCTTCAATCACCGGCAATCATGAGTCTTCTTGGCTTTTTGAGACCTGCGCGCCGGCAGACCACGGCCGCCAAGGCGGAAGGAACGGCACGATGATCCACAGCCGCAATCTCCCGTTCGCCGCCACGCTCGCGATCTTCGTCATCGCCTATATTTTGTGCGTGATACAATTCCCGAACATGCTGTCGACGCGCGTGATCGGCAACCTATTGACCGATAATGCCTTTCTCGGCATCGCGGCGGTCGGCATGACCTTCGTCATTCTTTCAGGCGGCATCGATCTTTCGATCGGTTCGGTCATCGCCTTTACCAGCGTTTTCGTCGCGGTGATGGTCGGCTCGCTCGGAATTCATCCGCTGGTGGCGTTTGCAGCGGCGCTGGTGATCTCCACGCTTTTCGGCAGCCTGATGGGTGCGATGATCCGCTTTCTCGCCATCCCGCCCTTCGTGGTGACGCTCGCCGGCATGTTCCTGGCCCGCGGCGCGGCCTATCTGATCTCGACGGAATCGGTGCCGATCTCGCATCCCATGATAGATGCCATCCAGGGCTTCTATTTCCGCTTCCCCGGCGGCGGGCGGCTGACCGCCATGGCCATGCTGATGCTTGCGGTCTTCATCATCGGCGCCTTCATCGCCGGCCGCACCCGCTTGGGCGCGAACGTTTACGCGCTCGGCGGCAACCAGCAATCGGCCGAGCTGATGGGAGTACCGGTCGGTCCGACCACGATCGGCATCTATGCGCTTTCCGGTTTTCTGTCGGGGCTTTCCGGCATCGCCTATACCCTTTACACATCCTCCGGCTATTCGCTGGCGACGGTTGGCGTCGAACTCGACGCGATTGCCGCCGTCGTCATCGGCGGCACGCTCCTGACCGGGGGCACAGGGCTCGTGGCGGGCACTTTCGTGGGAATTCTCATCCAGGGCTTGATCCAGACCTATATAGTATTCGATGGAACCCTGTCCTCCTGGTGGACGAAGATCGTGATCGGCGTCCTGCTGTTCGCCTTCATTGTCTTGCAGCGGGGAATCATCTGGTATTCAAACAGGCGCATGGCCGAGGGACGTTTGGTGGCATAATGGGACTTCTGGAGACGACAATCACAGGGCGCAAGCGCAGGAACAGCCATGCTCATGTCGTGGCCGAGCTGGGCAGTGCCATCGTCTCTGGAAAGATCCCCGAGGGCTCCCTGCTTCCTGGCGACGCCGAGCTTTCCGCCCGCTTCGGTGTCTCGCGGACTGTGCTGCGCGAAACCATGAAGACGCTCGCCGCCAAGCGCCTGGTCGAACCGAAAGCTAAGGTCGGCACGCGCGTTCTCGACCGCGCGAGCTGGAATTTCTTTGATTCGGACGTCTTGAGCTGGCGTTGCGAGGCGGGGCTCGATTTCGAGTTCATCGAGCATCTTGCGGAAATGCGCATGGCATTGGAGCCCGCTGCGGCGGCCGCCGCCGCCCCGCGGG
>NZ_JBHFJG010000039.1:220237-243166 GCF_057559155.1 Rhizobium moroccans
GCCCTGCGGGCGACAAGCGACGATATCGTGACACTTTACGCGATCGCCGCCCGGTTCGACGATCTTTCCCATACGCCCGAAACGGTCGCCAAGGTCGATCTCGAATTCCATCTGGCGATCGCTCACATGTCCGGCAACCCGTTCATGCGGGCTGCAAGCGCGCTGATCGAAGCCGCGCTTGCCATTTCCTTCCAGCTTTCATCGCCCGCCGCCTCGCCTGAGAAGATCGACGAGGTTGCGACCAACCATCTGCGCATTGTCCACGCGATCGCCTCTCGCGATCCGGAAAGGGCGATCGCAGCCATGCGTCATGTCATTGAAGTCGGCAAGCGTCGCATCCGCGCCTCGCTCGTGGCTTCGGCCCGTGCGGACGAACCTGTCGCCCGATCATAGGAAGGCCGTCGACAGGATCGGAAAGACCGCGATCAGAACGAGCCCGATCAGGAGCGCGCCGATATAGGGCCAGATCGCCTTCATGGCCTCGTCCGGCGAAACGGCGCCGATCTTGCAGGCAATGTAGAAACCGATGCCGATCGGCGGCGCGATGAGGCCGATGTTCATCGCCGTCACCACGACCATGGAATAGTGCACATCGTTGATACCGAGCGTCTTGGCGATCGGGAACATGATCGGCGCCATCAGCACGATAGCCGGCAGGCCTTCCAGCACGCAGCCGAGCACCATGAAGATCGCGATCGTCACCGCCATGAACGAGAGCCAGCCACCCGGCAGATCGGTAACCGCTTGCGCAAGCTGGAAGGCAAAGCCGGTCTGTGTCAGTGCCCAGGCCATCGCGGAAGCGCAGCCCAGGATGATGAGGATCGCGCCGGAAAGGGCTGCGGTTTCCACCAGCATAGAATAAAGCCTGCGAAATCCTATGCCTCCGTAAAGCACTGCGCCGATGATGAGCGCATAGACGACAGCGATCGTGGAGACTTCGGTCGCCGTCGCCACGCCACCGCCAACCGCACTGCGGATCAGGAAGGGTAGCAGCAGAGCCGGCGCGGCGACCAAGGCAGCCTTGCGGATGGTTACGAAGGACGCACGCTTCACGCCCGCCATGGATTCATGCCGGGACTTGAAACGGGCGAGTACTGCCAGCACCAAGAGCAGCACCATGGCGATGGCAAAACCGGCGGTGAACAGCCCGGCGATCGAAACGCCCGCTGCCGAACCCAAGACGATCAGCACGATCGATGGTGGCACGGTCTCGGCCATCGCCGCCCCGGTCGCCAGAAGCGCGATCATTTCCGGCGGCTTATGGCCACGCCGCTTCATCTCCGGAAACAAGGCCGGCGCAACCGTCGCCATGTCGGAGACCTTCGAACCGGAGATGCCCGACACCAGAAAGAGGGAGCCGAGCAGCACATAGGACATGCCGGCGCGCACATGCCCGAGCAGCGAGGCCAGGAATTCGACGATCGCCTTGCCCATGCCGGTGGCATCGAGAATGCAGCCGAGCAGCACGAAGATCGGTACCGAGAGTAGAATGATGCTCGACATGCCCTCGTCCATGCGGCCGACGATCACAAAGATCGGCACATTGCTTGCGAAGGTCAGGAATGAAAGCGCGCCGAGCCCGAAGCAGAAGGCGATCGGAACACCCATGATCAGCAGCGCGCCGACGCCAAATACCAGGAAGAGGACGATATTCCAATTTCCGAGCATTTGGAGCGCGGGTGTCAAAGCCCAGAACGCGCCTGCCACCCCGCCGATCACCGCCGCCGCAGCGAGCAGCATTCTGACATTGCCGAGACGAACGCCGTGAAGGAGTACCATGGCCAACATCATGGCAAGTCCGACGGGAAGGGCCGACGCACGCCAGCTCATGGGGATCATGAGAGCGGCCGAGGTGACGTAGCTTTCCTCGATCGCATATTCGACCGCCGGATAGAGAAGACTGCCAAGGAAAACGGCTGTCAGCAGGAGCCCGAGAGTGGTGACGAATTTTTGGCTGCGTTCGCTGAGGAGGTTGAGAAACACCGTCAACCGCAGATGCTCATGACGATCGATGGCAATTGCCGCACCCAGCATTGCCAGCCAGAGAAAAGCGATGGATGCCGTCTCGTCTCCCCAGATGATCGGCGACGAGAATACATAACGCGCGATGACCCCGATCAGCAGGATCGCGATGATGAAAGTGAGCAAGGCCGCGCAGGTCATCTCTATCGGCCGCATCCACACCGAGCCGCGTACCGGCTGCTCGAGTTCTGTTGCCGCAAGATCGCTCACGGCGTCTGTATTCATCGTCATGGCATACCCTCCCCGACGCCCGCCTTGCGGTTCCGCCGTCTCCTGAAACTCAACTATCGATGGACTCCTGCCCAGTTCACGGCAGGTTCTCCCGGAAAATCACTTCGCTGCGCAGTGGCGCCACATCCTCATCCGCCGGACGCCCATCGCGCAGGTTTTGAAATACGCGTGCGACCCGGCCGATCGTGTCGCTGGGGTTTTGGGTGATGACCGCATCCATCGTGCCGTCGATCAGGAAAGCCCGCGTATCGGGCGTCAGCCCGTGGCCGACAAAGACGAGCGAATGCTCACGCCGTGCGTCCTTGATGGCCTTGCCGACGCCGCTGGCGCCGCCGCCGATATTGTAGATGCCGGCAAGATCCGGATGCTGGCTCAGCAGCATGCGCATCTGCCGATAGTTCATGGTCTCGTCGTCGTGCCCCTCGCGAATGCCCACGACCTCGATATGCGGATAGCTTTCCTTCAGCACATGCAGAAAACCCATCTCGCGTTCTTCATGGGCGCGATAGCTGAGGCTGCCGGCGATCATCGCCACCTTTGCAGGCGCCTTGCCGACGAAGCGGGCGATCAGATAGCCGGCAAGCCGCCCGGTCGAGCGATTGTCGAGCCCGAGATAGGCGACGCGCTGGGCATTGGCGATGTCCGATATCAGGGTAACGGTCGGCACGCCTTTGTCGGCCAATCGGTTCACCGCCTCGCGCACGGCCGGATGTTCGAGCGCCATGAAGGCGACGCCATCGGCCGAGCGACCATGCCTTTGCAGCGCGGCCGCCAGAATCTCCGGATTGAAGCTCTTGATGTATTCGACTGTCGGCTTGATGCCGTGCTTTTCGAACAAGGGCGCCTGGTCGACGATCGATCGACCCAGATGCGTAAGATAGCGGTTGGTGCCGGCTGGCAAGAGAAAGGAGATGTTGGCAAGCCTGCGGGGCTCCGCCGGATTCAAATCACCCTCATCGACATAGCCGAGTTCCGCGGCGGATTTCATCACCCTATGGACCGTCGGTGCACGGACCCCCTGCCGCCCGTTCAGCACACGATCGACGGTCGCGGTCGAGACCCCGGCATGCCGTGCCACGTCCACAATGGTCGGCCGGCGGCTCTTCTCAGTCGTGTCGAGAGGCGTTTCAAGCATATGATCGCATCAAATTACATCAGAAATCGTGTTTGACTTCATCATTCATATGATCGAATTTCCGGCTTGGGAAGTGACTTTCTTATGGGGAGGTAAAAATGACGATGACACTTGACCGCCGCACCCTCTTAAAGGGCATGGCCGCCGCACCTGCCGTGGGCATGGCGTTTTCCGTTCCGCGCTTCGCGCGTGCGGCCGAAATCCAGCTCCGCTACGGCAACAACCTGCCGCTCAGCCATCCGCTGAATATCCGCGCCAAGGAAGCGGCCGACCGGATCGCCAAGGAAACCGATGGCCGGGTGGAGATGATGATCTTTCCGGCCAACCAGCTCGGCGGGGATACGGACATGCTATCCCAGGTGCGCAGTGGCGCCCTGACCTTCTTTACGCCCTCCTCCCTGGTCATTGCGACCCTCGTGCCGACCGCGGCTCTCAATGCGGTCGGCTTTGCTTTCAAGGATTACGATCAGGTCTGGAAGGCCATGGACGGGCCCGTGGGCGCGCTCGTCCGCAGCAAGGTGGCGGATGCGCGTCTTTATGCCCTGGAGACCATGTGGGACAACGGGTTCCGCCAGACGACCACGAGCGGCGACCCCATCGCGAATGCCGATTCCATGGCGGGGTTGAAGATCCGCGTGCCGGTGAGCCCGCTCAGCATCGATATGTTCTCGGCGCTTGGAGCGTCGCCGACCAGCCTACAGTTTAGCGAGGTCTACTCCGCGCTGCAAACCAAAGTGGTGGACGCCCAGGAAAATCCTCTGCCGATCATTCAGGTCTCCAAGATCTACGAGGTTCAGAAGAATTGCGCCCTGACGAACCACATATGGGACGGGTATTGGTTCATCGCCAACGGCCGGCAATGGTCGGGCCTTCCGGACGATGTCAAGGATGTGGTCGCCCGCGCCATCAATGAAGCCGGGCTCAAGCAGCGCGAGGATATCAGGACGCTGAACTCGAGCGTCCAGTCGGACCTCGAAAAGACTGGGCTTGCCTTCAATACCGTGGAAACCGACAGCTTTCGAGCCAAGCTCAAGGAAAACGGCTTTTACGCGAAATGGAGCAAGGAATTCGGCGACGAGGCCTGGGGGGCGCTGGAAAGCGTCGTCGGCACTCTGGCCTGATATTCCCAAAGCGGCGGCGATGTTCGCCGCCGCATCAAAATACATCAATCATGAAGACACAAAGACATCAAATGAGTCGTTTTTTCGGAAAGATCCGCCAGGCGGGATACGTCGTTGACGATATCGAAGCGGCAATGGACTATTGGACCCGCGTTCTGGGCGTCGGCCCCTTCTTCTACAATGAACGGGTTCCGATCGTGAACTATCGCTATCGCGGGGAAAGCCACGCTCCGCATAATTCGGTGGCGCTCGCCAATTCCGGCGAATTGCAGATCGAGCTGATCCAGACCCGCAACGACGTGCCGTCCATGTATCGCGACTTCCGCGAGGCCGGCCATCGGGGCCTCCAGCACGTCGCCTACTGGACCGACAGTTTCGATTCCGATCTCGAGCGCATTACGAAAGAGGGTTTTAAGACGGTCATGAGCGGTGAAGTAGGCGAAAACGGCCGTTTCGTCTATTTCGACACCCATTACCATCCCGGCACGGTAATAGAACTCTCCGAGGTCGCGGGGCCCAAGGGACGCATGTTCGATGCCATTCGGAAGGCCTCCGAAAGCTGGGACGGCAAGAACCCGGTGCGTCCCTTTCCCGACCTTTCCAAGATCTGAGGGCTGGCGGTGACGGATACGCATTTCGAGGCGGACTACCTGATCGAGACGCCGCTGCCATTAGCGAAGGTCGCGGATATCATGGCTGGTGAACAGTCCTGCGGCACCTTCACCAAGGTCGAGGGGGAGACCGACGACTTGCGCGCGCGCGCAGGAGCCGAGGTGATCGGGATCGATGACCTCGGCGAGGTGGAGACGCCCACGCTGCCGAGCGCCTGGCTCCATCGTCGCGGCGTAACGAACCGCCCCCTCAGAGCGCGGATCAAGCTCCGGTTCCCGATCGCAAATATCGGCGTCAATCTCGCCGCGCTCGCCTCGACAGCGGCCGGCAATCTCTACGACCTCGGCGAGGTAACGGGTCTCAGGCTGGAAAGCATTACGCTTCCCCCATCCTGGCGCCGCCAATATGCCATGCCTAGACAGGGTATCGTCGGAACGCGACGGCTTGCGGGCGTCACAGGCCGGCCCATGATCGGCTCCATCATCAAGCCCAATGTCGGCCTATCGGCCGCGGAGATCGGCAGGCTGGTCGAGCGGCTTTGCAACGCCGGCATCGATTTCATCAAGGACGATGAGATTGCCGCCAACCCGGCTCACGCGCCACTTTCGGAGCGGATTACGTCCGTCATGGCGGCCGTCAAGCGAGCCGAGGACAAACTTGGCCGTCGCGTGATGATCGCCTTCAACATCACGGACGAGACGGATGCCATGCGACGCAACGCCGATCTCGTCGCGCGTCAAGGCGGCACCTGCATCATGGCCAATCTGAACTGGTGCGGCTTTTCCGCCGTCCAGACGCTTCGCCGCTCGACCGATCTCGTGCTGCACGGCCATCGCAACGGCTTCGGCGCGCTGTCGCGCTGCGATGTGCTCGGCATATCCTTTTCCGCCTATCAAACGCTGTGGCGGCTTGCCGGCGTGGATCACATGCACGTCCATGGACTTGACGGAAAATTCGCACAGGAAAACGGTGAAGTCATAGAAAGCACGGCGCTTTGCCTGACACCACTCGATGACCAATCGGACGATCGCGTGCTGCCGGCATTCTCCTCGGGACAATGGGCCGGCACCGTACCGGCGACCTGGAAAGCAGTCGGCGGCGACGACTTCCTGTTCATGGCCGGCGGCGGCATCATGGGACATCCGGGCGGGCCGACGGAGGGCATTGAAAGCATTCGGGCAGCCTTCCGCGCCATGCGGGAAAAACAGACGCTCGAAGACGCCGCCAAGACATCGCAGCCACTCCGCAAGGCGCTCGATTTTTTCGGGAAGGTTGCATGAGAGGCGAGATATCGAAGCCGTTCTACGGTTGGTATGGTGATGACTTCACCGGCGCGACGGATACACTCGCGGCCCTCTCCATCCGCGGGGTTAAGTCATTCCTCTTTCTCGGCCCTCCGTCGGAGCGCCATCTCGATGAGATCGGCAGCCTTCAGGCGATCGGCATTGCTGGCTCAGCCCGCGCCATGACCTCGGCCCAGATGCGAGAGGAACTGGAACCCGTCGGGCGGTTTTTCGCCGATATCGGCGTGCGCGTTCTGCATTACAAATGCTGCTCGACCTTCGACAGCGCCCCCGATATCGGAAACATCGTCGTGGCGATGGGAGTGCTGCGAGGCTCCTGCAGCCAGACGCAGGCTATCGTCCTCGGCGGACAACCCTCGCTCGGACGGTTCTGCGCCTTCGGCAATCTTTTCGCCTCTGCCGGATCAGGCGGAGAGATCTACCGCCTCGATCGGCATCCGACGATGAGCCGGCATCCATCGACCCCGATGGCTGAAGCCGATCTGCGCAGACATTTCCAAGCACTCGGCGCCAGAGAAATCGCGCTCGTGCCGTGGACGACGTTCGACGGCCGGGAAATCGAGGTAGATTCGGAATACGATATCCTGCTGGACGCGCTGAGCGACGATCATGTGATCGCGATCGGGCAAGAACTGAAGCGCCGCGCGCGCAGGGGCTCTTTTCTGATTGTCGGCGCAAGCAGCGTGGCGGAAGCTGTTTACAACGATCAGCCAATCGTTTCGAGGGGGCACCCCCTAGGAAGCACCGAGGGTCCGGTTTTGGCGGTTACAGGCTCCCTGTCGCCGCTGACGCGCCGGCAGGTCGAAGCCGCGCGCGCATTTACCTGCATCAAAGCCGATGCGGGGCGTTTCATCGATGAAGACGCCTATCGCGAGCACCTTGCCGGAGAGATAGCTCCGATCCTTCGCAACGGGCGCAATGTGCTCATGACGACGGCGCCGGAAGATCCTTTCGCAATGATCGGCGCGGATGCCCGGCTCGCACGAATGACGGGGTGCTTCGTCGATCGACTTCTGAAGGAGGTTCCGGTACGCCGCCTGATTGCCGCTGGAGGCGATACGTCGAGCCACGTTGCCCAGTCTCTCGGTCTCTGGGGGCTTGCTTATGGTGGCCAAATCTCCCCCGGCGTTACCATTTCTGTCGGGCGAAGCGACGACGCTTTCCGGGATGGCATGAGCCTGATGCTGAAGGGCGGACAGATGGGCGATGAGGATATTTTCGACCGCTTCGAATCCATGGGATGAGCGGCGACAGGTCGCAATTTATCTCGATGAAATGACCAGCCTCCCGGTCAGAAATGAAAAAGCCTGCCGCGGGAGGAGGTGCGGCAGGCTTTTTCAAACTGTCCGAACAGCGGCATGGGAGGAGGAGAGCCGCTGTTCCCCGCGAAAAACCCTGGGAGGAGGAGTAGGTTCTTCGCGAACACGAAGCTCTGTGGGAGGAGGTACATCGCTTCGTTGGATTGATAGTTACCTGGGTCCGGGCTCAATTCCTAGGCACGAATTTACAGGGCAGCTATGCACATCTCGAATATCTCTTGAGCGCTCCGGACAATCAAAGCCCAAATAACCCCACAAAACAAAAACGCCCCGCTTATCTTGGCGGAGCGCTTCGTAATTGGCTGTCAGAAGTCGATATCAGAAGCCGGCCGCAGCACGAGCAACGGCATGGATTCTGCCGCGTTCGATACCGAGATCCTGCAGCTCACGGCTCGACATACGGCCGAGTTCTGCGACAGTCTGACGATACTTGCGCCAATTGTTGAACGAACGTGCGATATTCATAACGGTCCCCTTTCCTTGGGCTTCGAAGCCGGCTGCCAGTCTTCGGCGCCCGTTTGCTTCGATGCACTGTATATACTATGCACATGGCCTAACTTGCAGTGCCAAACAATCAGCACACCCATGCACGCATTGCATAGATAGCCGTCGCACTGCCTAATCGGCAACTCGTCATGGCAAAAGGGGCGGTCCCGACCAACTGCCGGAGCCGATGGTATCGCCGAACGTCCAATCCTTGCCGTCACACAGCCAGGAGAATATCGTGGATGGCTTCTCCGACGCCGGTCGCCGATTGCCGATTCTGGTCGGACCGTGTCTGCCAGCTATTCGAATTTCTCCGTCGCATCGGCCTTGCCCTTTACCCAATAGCCGGAGGCCTTCAGCCAGCCGGTTGGCAAGCCTCGTTCCATCAGATGGACACGCAATGCGCGCACGACGGAGGCTTCGGCCGCGATCCACACGAAGATCTCCGGCTTGATCTCCGTGCGGCGGAGCTGATCCAGCAGCCTTGCAACATCCGTCGCCTCGCAAAGCGGCCGATGAATCCAGTGGCAAGTCACCTGCGCCTTTGTCTTGAATTCCTGTTCTTCCGCAGGTCCCGCAACCGCCGCGATGACGGTGATCTCCGTTTCCGGGCCACTCTCCTCGATCCTGCGACCGATCGCGGGCAATGCAGTCTCATCACCGATTAAAAGCCACTGTCTTACGGTTGGCGAAACGACGGCGGAGCCACGCGGCCCGCCTACGGTCAATGCATCGCCCGGACGGGCGCCGATCGCCCACTGGGTCACCGGGCCCGCCTCGTGAAGGGCGAAATCGATGGTCAGCGTGCGCGCCGCATTGTCATACAGGCGCGGCGTATAATCGCGATGTTCCTCGGAACCGTCTTCCACGGGCACGAAGATCTTCACATGATCATCAGGCGCAAGGCTGACGAAATCGACGAGGCTGTCCCCGGTCAGCATGATGCGCTTCATGTTGGGCGTGACATCCTCGATATGCGTGACGGTCAGGGACCGCCTTTTCAATTCGTGGCGGACGCGTTCGATGACGGGCGCTGGTGGGGTTTGAAGCGAAATATTGTCCATCCGTGTCCTTTCGCAGCTTCGGGCGCGACCTGCAGGACACAGTCGCGCAGATCGAAGCCGCACAGCCGTTCGATCATACGCGTTGGGTGACGTTAACGCTTACGTGACCGGGCGAGCCGGTCAATGACGCCAGTTCAATAGCGGAGCTTCGCGCCGCGGGCAATAAAAACTTTCAATTAACACTCAAGAAATAGAGCGCTCAAAAAATTTGAACGGCACACGGCCATAAACCGCATGGCTCCGCCGTCCGTAACGGCGAAGCCAATGGTAAATATCCCGGAGCTCGTTCAGGCCGCGCGCGCGCCCGCGTTTAGCGGGATTTCGACATCGATCTCGAGGATCGACACCTGCTCGCCACGATCCATCTTGACGGTGACCTTGTCGCCGTCCACCTGCACATGCTTGGTGATGACGGCAAGGATTTCCTCGCGCAGAAGACTGACCAGATCCGAATGGCCGACCGAGGCCCGCTCATGGGCGAGCAACACCTGCAGACGTTCACGCGCCGTCGGCGCCGAATTCTGCCGTTTGAAGAAACTGAAGATGCTCATGCTGCCCTCCGTCCGAATATCTTGCCGAAAAGGCCGCGCTTCTCGCCAGGTATGGTCATCGGTACGGCTTCACCCGCCAGGCGCCGCGCCGCATCGTGATAGGCCATTGCCGGTACGCTGCGTGCATCGGCAAGCGTCACCGGCGCCCCGATATTGGAGGCCCGCAGGACGTCCATGCTCTCCGGGATAATGCCGAGAAGCGGAATGGAGAGAATCTCCAGCACATCGTCCACCTTCAGCATGTCACCCCGTTCCGCGCGATTTGCATCGTAGCGGGTGAGCAACAGGTGCTTTTCGACCCGTTCGCCCCGTTCCGCCTTCGCGGTCTTGGCATCGAGCAGGCCGATGATGCGGTCGGAATCGCGAACCGAGGAGACTTCCGGATTGGTGACGATGACGGCCATGTCGGCGTGGCGCATCGCAAGGGTCGCACCACGCTCGATGCCGGCCGGGCTGTCGCAGATGATCCAGTCGAAATGCCGCTTCAGCTCGTTCATGACGCGCTCAACGCCTTCCGGTGTGAGGCTGTCCTTGTCGCGGGTCTGAGAAGCCGGCAGGAGGAAGAGCGTGTCCAGCCGCTTGTCGCGGATCAGCGCCTGCGGCAGCTTGGCTTCGCCCTGGATGACGTTGACGAGGTCATAGACGACCCGCCGCTCGGCGCCCATGACGAGGTCGAGATTGCGCAGCCCGACATCGAAATCGACGACAACGGTCTTTTCGTTCCTCTGAGCCAGGGCAGCTCCGATGGCGGCACTCGACGTTGTCTTGCCGACGCCGCCCTTACCGGATGTGACTACGATTACTTTCGCCATTTTGCTCTCCTGTGTGCTGAGCGCCGGGGGCTCAGACGAGTGTCTCTGCCATAATCGCATCGCCTTCGAGCCAGAGCTGGACAGCTTTGCCGCGAAGATTGGGGGCCAGGTCTTCGGCCGTTTTGTAAATTCCGTCGATCGCCAGGAGTTCGGCTTCCAGCTTGCGGCAGAAGATGCGTGCCGAAGAGTTGCCGACCGAGCCGGCAAGCGCCCTGCCCCTCAGCGTCCCGTAAATGTGGACCGAACCGCCAGCGATGATTTCCGCTCCCGAAGCGACCGAGCCGATGACGGTGACATCGCCTTCCGGGAAGATGACCGATTGGCCGGAACGCACGGGTTCACGCACCACCATGGAGGGGAACGCTCTTACCGCAACAACAGCCGGTTCAGCGGGCGGGGGCGGCGGTTCCTTGCGGCTGGAGGCCGGCGACTTGGCGTCCGCTCCCACCTCCGCCGACGGGACCTCGACATCGGCCGCAGGCCTGCCGCCCTTCATGGAAGGGGGCATTCCCGGCTCGAAGAGCGATGCCCGCCCGCCCTCGATACCCATGATGGCCACATTGCGCTTGCCGAGTTCGGCGATCAGGCTTTTCAACTGCGGCCGGTCGATGTCGATCTCGGACACGTCGAGAACGACCGGCCTGCCGAGGAAGAAACCGGCGGATCGAGCTGCCAGGTCGTCAAGCCGGGCAATCCAGTCGTCGAGCGGATGCTCCGGAGAAAGAACGACCGCCAGAAACGAGCGGCCCTTGATGCGGATGGAACGGCTGTCAGTTAGCACTTTGGTCATCTGTGTTAATTTTTCCTTGCCACCGATGTACGCGAACCATGGTTAACAAATGGTTACCGCGCGGCTCGCTCGGGTCATTTAAAACGCCCCGTCGCGCACAGGCTGAAACCGCAAGCAGTCGCCGGCATTGTGGTCATCATACCAATATCAAAAACATCATCTGACTTGACGAAATACAGCAGACAAGCAACAACAAAGGTCACCTGTCCTCATTCGGTTTTCCCTTGCCTCGCGTCCCGCTCATCTTGTCGGTGGCTTTGTTCATGGAAAGCATGGACGCCACGGTCATATCCACCTCCCTGCCGGCGATCGCCACCGATATCGGCACGACCTCGGTGGCGCTGAAGCTCGCCTTCACCGCCTATTATGTCGCAATGGCGATGTTCGTTCCCATGAGCGCCTGGCTTGCCGACAGATACGGTTGCCGGAACGTGCTTCGGTTCTCGATCGCGCTTTTCATGCTCGGCTCGCTCGGATGCGCCGTATCGCAATCGCTTGCCCATTTCGTCTGCGCCCGGTTCGTGGAGGGTGCGGGAGCCGCTTTTATGGCTCCCGTCGCCCGCCTGGCGCTTTTCCGCATCACCCCCGCCAAGGATCTCGTCGGCGCGACGTCCTGGCTGACGATCCCGCCGACCGTCGCTCCGATGTTGGGGCCGCCGCTTGGCGGCTTTCTCACCACATTCGTCGCATGGCAGTGGATCTTTCTCGTCAATCTTCCCGCTGCGCTGGCCGGCATCGTCCTGATGACGCGTTTCATGCCGGACCCGGTCCGGCTCCCGACCCGGCGCCTTGACCTGATTGGCCTCCTCCTCGTCGCCATCAGCCTGTCCGGCCTCGTTTTCGGCGCTTCGCTGATCAGCATGCCGGTGCTGCCGATATGGTTCGGACTGGCATGCATCGCGCTCGGGGTGGGAGCCGGAGCGATCTACGTCCTACATGCCCGAATCTCGCCAAACGCCATCCTCGATCTCACAGTCTTTCGCGAACACACCTTCCGGGCAACGACGATCGGCACCACCCTGATGCTGATGGGCTGCGCCGCCCTTCCCTATCTCACCGCATTGATGCTGCAGCTTGGCTTCGGAATGAGCGCTTTCCAGTCCGGCCTCCTCGTCTTTTCGGGGGCGATCGGCGCGCTTGCAGCAAAATTCATCGTCGCGCCTTTGTTCAGGCGCTTCGGTTTTCGTCGGGCGATGATCTATTCTGCCCTTCTGGCCGGCCTCGGCGTCGCCATCAAGGCGACGCTCCTGCCGAGCACGCCGGCCTTGCTCATCGTCGCGCTGCTTTTTGTCAACGGCCTGATCCGATCCATCTATTTCACCGGCCATGCGGTTCTGACCGTCGCCGACACGGCACCCGAACAGGCCGGCCACGCCACCGCCATCGCAGCAGTATCACGGCCGGTCGCCTCGGCGCTTTCCTTCGCGATCGCGGGCGGCTTGCTGGGGATACTCGCGCCAGACGGAGCCAATACGATCGCCGATTTCCACTTGGCGATCGGCATTGGCGCGATCCTGTGCGGAAGCGCCGCAATAGCCTTCCTCGCATCTAGAGCCCCATCTGCTGCGCGATAGCTTCCTTCAAACTCGTCCGTTGAAAGAAGGGGCTATTTGTCATACATGTGATGAATCAGGATAGCATGCTCATGCATGCTTCATTCAAGCCGATGCGAGGGTATGGAAGCGTGGCTATGCAAGTGAAGGATCGCAGCAGAGGTCCTGGATCGCTGGTCTCACAAGTCGGGGAAAGCCTCCGGCAGGCTATATCGAGCGGGCAGTATTCGCCGGGCGACAAGCTTCCGAGCGAGGTCGAGCTCACCGAAACCCATCGCGTCAGCCGGACCGTGATCCGCGAGGCGGTGGCGGCCCTTCGCTCCGATGGGCTTGTGGAGGTACGCCAAGGTGCTGGGATCTTTGTCCTCGGCGGCGAGGTAAGCCCTTCCGTTTCGGGGCGAAAGATCGACAGAGCGCGCGTTTCCTCGGATTTGGAGGTTCTCGAGATCCGGACGCCTGTGGAGATCGAAGCTGCGGGGCTTGCAGCCCTGCGGCGCTCACCGGCGCAGGAAGAGGCTATATTCGAATGCCACCGTAACATCCTTAAATGCATCGAGGATGACAGATCCATCCGGGACGCGGATCTGGCGCTTCACGTCGCGATTGCCGAAGCCACGAACAACCCGCTATTCGGTCAGTTCCTCGAATCTCATGGCCCCGCTGCCATTCCACATTCCAGGGTAGTGCCCGAATCACGCGCTGCTGAACAGACCGCTTACCGACGAATGATCCATAAGGAGCACGAAGCGATCGTGATGGCGATTTCGGACCGGAACGAGGACGCCGCGCGCCATGCGATGCGCGATCATCTGAGAGGCAGTCAGCTCCGCTATCGGGATATGCTGAAGGATTTTCGCGCCTTTTCCAGCTGAGCCGACGGCGCCACCGCTTGTCGGCGATCAGCCAGCCTCTCGCTTCAACTCTTTCCCCCACACCTCGATTTGCGTCAAAGCCGGAAACGGCGACGGATCTTCGGCCTTGATCAGGTTATGCAGCCTGATCCATTCCACGGTGCGCGGCTCCACGGAAACGCACTGCGCAGCACCCGACTTCGCAAGGGCAAAACAGGAGGTCTGGCCGTCGGAAAACGTGACGCTTGCCTTCTCCCACCAGGAATCATGCGGGAAATCCGCCCTTAGATAAAAAACGATCTCGTCCACCTGCACGGGACGGCCGAACTCAACCGTCAAGGCCGCCTGCGGATCGCGATTGATGCCCCAGCTCGTATAGGGCCAGAACCCATGATTGTCGTTGGCCTTTTCTCCATCGATGGCGTTGCGCGCGGCAAATGCCGCCTCGCCTCGGGTTTCGACATTCGCCGTCGCATGCGGAAAAAGCGTTCCATTGGCGTGATCGTCCCAGGGGTTGAGAGCGAGGTTGCGCCGCAACTCGATCTCGTCCCGCCGCGCCTTACGCACATAGAGCCGGTGGATATCGCCACTAAAAGCACGTGGAGAATAGGAGGCGCGCTTGTCTCCGAAGGGTATGGCCAGCGAATAGGACCGCCCCTTCAGGTAGACAACCGCCGGGCTGATCGCGTCGTCCAATGCGAGGACCACATGCCCGGCTTCCGACGCCTCTACCACAAGCCGGTCGCCCTCGTCATACACCCGGCGATAGACGAGCAAGGTCTCGCTCCCTCCTGTCGCGCTGGCCAAGACAGCACCATTGGCGTTCACAACCTTCAACGTCAATTCCATCCTCGTCCTCCTCAGACGATCCGCATTTTCAGGTAGTTCTTCGTGAAGGGGATGCGCAGCCGGTAAATCCGGGCCGGCCATGAGAGCCGAAGCCGGGCATCTTCGATATCGATCGGCTCGATCTCGACCTCTCCCGCACCATCCAGCAGAATTCTTCCGAGATCGGGAAGATCGATCCCGCCCATAGCGACCGCCGGCGCTGCGCATGTCATCAGCGAGAGGACCACCGGCAAATCCCCCTCATGAATATCGATGATTTCAACCTCACGGCCCCGTCGAAGCGTGACGGTGCGTCGATAGCTGCGCACCTTGGCTTCCGGCGGATAAGCGCCGGCGATATCGAGCGACATGCGGGCTTCTTCGGGCCTAAAATCCGTCTCGACATCGCGGGCGGCAAACTCCGCGCCGGCCGACTGCATCACCCCGCCGAAGGTCGGGAGATTGTGAAACGCCGACTGCATCGTCCAGATCTCATACCGGCGGGGTGAAAAAGTCTTGGCGGTATAGGTCTCCACCCCCACGTCGATCAGCAAGGGGCGTCCGTTCTTATAGAGCGTCACGCTGCCGACATCGTTGTGGTTGTGGCTTTCACCGTTGTGGCCGCCTTTCACGGCAAGCGCGAAGCGCTCGTCGCGGGCGATGAACAAACCGATCCCAGGGTAGAAGATATCCCGTTTATTTGTCTGCCGCGGCTCGGCCATGGCGATCGTTGGATCGGCCAGCAATTCCTGCACGCGGTACCAGAGGTTCCATTCCTTCGGCAAATGCGGGCTGTCACTATGGGCCCTGTCGGCCGCGGCAAAAGCGACCAGTGCTTCCGAACCGACCGCCTTCCCGAACAGGTATTCGCGTATGCTACAGGGTTCGACAACTGCCGAGGAATCCGCAAAATTGAAATAGTAGCGGCCCGCCACATGCATGTTGAGAATGTATTCGGCCATGTTGCGGATTTTGGGCTCCGATAGGAGGCGCGCGAATACGCCCGGGGCTGCGGCGTCCAAAATGATCATCGCACCATGCAGGCAAAGCGCTGCGTGACGATAATAGACGACACCTTCCTCACAGGCCCCGTCCTCGGCATAATCCTTCAGGAAGGCATCGAGGCTGCCTAGCGCTTTTACGAGGATTTTTCGACGCAGCGCCTGATCGGTGTTGAGGCAGAAGGCCGAAAGCAGGACATTCTGGGTGATCCAAGCGGTCCAGTTGTTCATCCTCTCGTCGCCGCGGCCCATCCACCAGAAATGTCGGCCGAGATAGGGCGTAAAGATACGGCTTTCGACCTCGCGCTCGATACGGGTGACGATCTGCGGACTGATCGCATCGAGCTGATCGCGCAGCAACGCGGCAAGGGTCGCCAGTTGCGCGGCGGTTTCGGCCGCGAAGAGATCGATGACAGGCCGCGAATTATCGGGAAGAGGCAAGCGGGGGCCGCCTCTCTCATAGCCATTATGCGCCGGAAGTTGCCAGCCGCTTTCCTCCGCGATCAGGAAAATCCCATCCACGATCGCAGCCAGGAACCTCCCCTCGCCCTCGAGCATTTCGCCGAGCACCAGATCGTTGAGCATGCGACGCCGCGTAAAATAGAGACCTTCAAATCGCGATCGATTGCCCGACGAAATGTACTCCCGATAATCGGAGGCCATGATGACGGGCCAAGGCCGCGAAAGGCTTGCCTCCGCATCCCTGACGACGAGATCGCGCAGCGGTTCCGAAACGGCACTCCAGCTGGCGCGATCCGAAAAGGCAGCCCCTGGGATGAAATCCCTCAGAACCTTCGGCAGGTTGCCCGCAATCTCGCTGAACATATCCTCTCCCCGCGCCGAAAGAGCGATGACGGCATCGGCTTTGATGCTCACCTATCATACGTGTTCGGCAATTTCTATAACATTCGTATGATCTATTCAGAACTTGTTTGACCAATGCGCGATATATGCTATGTGGTCACCAGGAGGCGGGAGCGGACGCCACGGTCGTCGGCTCCAACGTGCGGAGGCTTCGGGCTCCGGACCGTAAGGGGCAGTACGCCAAGCTGGGAGGAAAGGTATCGGTGTCCATATCCAATTCGGCCATCGCAACGGACCGCACGCCGGCAATCCCGGCCCGGAAGGTCAAGATTCTGTCCAGGCGTCGCCGGAAAATCCAAGACGCACTGATCGCCTATTCCTTCATTGCGCCGAATTTCATCGGCTTTGCCGTCTTCACGCTTGGCCCCATCCTCTTCGCCTTCGCATTGGCCTTCATGCATTGGGACGGCTCCAACGCGATAACCTTTGCAGGCCTCGATAATTTCTGGCGCCTTTTCGAAGACAAGGCGTTCATTTCAGCCTTCTGGAACACGGTCATCTATACGGTCGTATCGGTGCCCGCGACGCTCGCCTGCGCGCTCGGCCTGGCTATCCTCCTCAATCAGAAGATATTCGGGCGGGATTTTTTCCGCACCGCCATGTTCTTCCCCTATGTAGCCTCGCTGGTGGCCGTCGCGGTCGTCTGGAACATGATCTTCAATCCGGAGATGGGTCCGGTGAACATGATTCTCTACACGCTCGGCGTCGATCCGAAGGACATGCCCGGTTGGGCCGCCGACCGTCATTGGGCCATGGTCACGGTCATCCTCTTCGGCATCTGGAAGAACATGGGCTATTACATGGTCATCTATCTGGCCGGGCTGCAGGGCATCAATTCCGAGCTCTATGAAGCGGCTGATCTCGATGGAGCGAATTCCTGGCAGAAGTTCCTCTATGTCACCGTGCCCCAGCTTGGCCCGACCACCTTCTTCGTCACGGTGATGCTGACCATCCAGTCCTTCAAGGTATTCGATCAGATCTACATGATCACCCAAGGCGGGCCCGGCACATCGACGCTTGTCCTCGTCTATCATATCTATAACGAGGCCTTCATCTCCTGGGATCTCGGCTATTCCAGCATGGTCGCACTGGTTCTCTTCTTCCTGGTTCTGGCCGTCACCATCGTCCAGTTCCGCCGCCAGAGGGAGGATTGAGATCGTGAGAATCGCCGGACGCCGAATCACCGCAAAGACAGTCGCCATCTACGCCCTGGTCATCGCCATCACCGTCGTGATGCTGATGCCCTTCGCCTGGATGCTTTCAGCCTCGCTCAAACTCAGCCGTGACGTCTTCGTCTTCCCGATCGAATGGATTCCGTCGGAGCCCAGATGGCAGAACTACGTGGATATCTGGACCAAGATTCCGCTCGCACTGTTCATCTACAATACGTCGAAGCTGACAATCATTGTCACGGTCCTGCAGCTCCTGACCTCGAGCTTTGCGGCCTATGCCTTCGCGAAGCTCAACTTCCCCTACAAGAACGCGCTGTTTCTCGGCTACATCGCCACAATCGCCATGCCCTGGCAGGTCTATATGGTGCCGCAGTTCCTGCTGATGCGCGAGTTCGGCCTCAACAACACGCATCTGGCACTGATCTGCCTGCAGGCCTTCACCGCCTTCGGGGTGTTCCTCATGCGGCAGTTCTACATGTCGATCCCGACTGAACTCTGCGAGGCCGCCCGCATCGACGGCATGAACGAGTATCAGATATGGGCCAGCATCATGCTGCCGCTGTCGAAACCGGCTCTCTCGACACTGACGATCTTCACCTTCGTCACCACCTGGAACGACTTCCTCGGCCCGATGATCTATCTGACCAAAACCGAGCTGAAGACGATCCAGATCGGCTTGCGCATGTTCATTGCGCAGTATTCGGCCGAATACGGATTGATCATGGCCGCATCGGTCGTGGCGCTCATTCCGGTCCTGATCGTCTTCCTGTCACTCCAGCGGTTCTTCGTCGAGGGTGTCGCCTCGACGGGGCTCAAGGGTTAAGTCCATGAATGCAGTCTCGCCCTTCACCCCTCAACCGATCACCGATACCGAGGTGAAGGCTGCGCTCGATCTTGCCGTCGAGCAGGTCCGTCGAAACCTTCCGCAGTTCACCCATGCCTCGCAGAACCATTCGAGCATCGGCAACTTCTATCCGGCCGTTGCCAACGACCAATGGACGGCGGGCTTCTGGCCGGGAGAGATCTGGCTCGCCTTCGAGCACACCGGCGACAAGGTCTTCCAATACTCAGCGCAGATTCAGGTCCAGAGCTTCTTGCATCGGATCGAAAACCGCATCGAGACCGATCACCATGACATGGGCTTTCTCTATTCGCCCTCCTGCATCGCGGCCTGGAAGCTTGTCGGAGACGAGGACGGCCGCAGGGCCGCGATTCTGGCGGCCGACCAACTCATCGAACGCTTTCAGCCGATCGGCCAATTCATCCAGGCCTGGGGCCGCAAGGGCGTTGCCGAAGAATATCGCTTCATCATCGACTGCCTGCTCAACCTGCCGCTCCTCTACTGGGCGAGCCGCGAGACCGGTGACCCGAAGTACCGCGACATCGCGCTTATCCATGCGCGCACCACGCTTGCGAATTCCGTTCGCCCCGACGATTCCACCTATCACACCTTCTACATGGACCCCGTGACGGGGGCACCGGTGCGGGGCGTCACCAAGCAGGGATACAGCGACGAAAGCTTCTGGGCGCGCGGACAGGCCTGGGGCATTGCCGGAATGGCGTTTTCCTACCGCTACGAGCGGATCGAGGAATACCGCCGGACCTTCGACCGGCTGCTCGCCTTCTATCTGAACCGGCTTCCGGCGGACATGGTGCCCTATTGGGACCTCATCTTCTCGGATCAGGACGGGGAACCCCGCGACAGCTCATCCTCATCCATCGTCGCTTGCGGGCTTCTGGAGATGGCCGAACTCGTCGAGCCTCAAGCCGCCGCGCGCTACCGCGAACTGGCCCGCCGCATGATGAAGAGCCTCGCCGAGCACTACGCCGTCAAGGACCCGGCCATCTCCAATGGCCTCGTCCTGCACGGTACCTATTCGAAGAAATCGCCGCTCAACACCTGCCGCGGCGAGGGCGTCGATGAATGCGTCTCCTGGGGAGATTACTATTACATGGAAGCTTTGACGCGCCTTTCGCGTAATTGGTCTTCCTACTGGTGAGAGGACCGATGGCCAGCATTTCGCTCAAGAAACTGAACAAGACCTACGGCGCTCTCACGGTCGTTCACGACATCGATCTCGAGATCGCCGACAAGGAATTCATCATCCTGGTGGGGCCGTCGGGCTGCGGCAAATCGACGACATTGCGCATGATCGCGGGCCTCGAGGAAATTTCCGGGGGAGAGCTCAAGATCGGAGGGGATCTCATGAACGAGGTCCCCTCCAAGGATCGCGACATCGCCATGGTCTTCCAGAATTATGCCCTCTATCCGCACATGACAGTGTACAAGAACATGGCATTCGGCCTGCATCTGCGCAAAGCCCCCAGGGATGTCATCGACAAGCAGGTCCAGGACGCCGCACGGGTTCTCGACATCACGCATCTCTTGAACCGCAAGCCGAAGGCTCTTTCCGGCGGGCAGCGCCAGCGCGTCGCGCTCGGCCGCGCCATGGTGCGCAATCCCGCAGTCTTTCTGCTCGACGAGCCGCTTTCCAATCTCGATGCCAAGTTGCGCGGGACGATGCGTGCCGAGATCACCAAGCTGCACAAGCGCCTGGATGCGACTTTCATCTATGTCACCCACGATCAGGTGGAAGCCATGACCATGGCAGACCGGATCGTGGTGATGAAGGACGGCCATATCCAGCAGGTCGATACGCCGCAAAACCTCTACGACCATCCGATCAACATGTTCGTCGCCGGCTTCATCGGGGCCCCGCAGATGAACATGCTGCCATCCGTCATTCATCGCCGGGACGACCGTTTCTTCGCCGTTTTCGACGGCCGTGAACTGCCGCTTCCGGCCCATTTCGATAAAAGCCGCATTGCACCCTACGAGGGGCGCGAGCTGGTGCTCGGCATCCGGCCTGAAAATTTCCACGAGCTGCCGCCTGGCGATATACCGCTGGAAAACCTGGCGCCCTTCAAGGCCGTCGTGGAACTCGCCGAACCCATGGGCTCGGAAGTGCATCTGAATATGGTTGCCGGTGGACGCAGCCTTATCGCCCGCGTCTCTCCTCGCTTCAGGGCGGGCCTCGGCGACGAAGTCAAGCTGGTCGCGGACGTGACCAATGTGCAGCTTTTCGACACGGAAACGGAGCGCTCGATCTTGTATTGAGACGATCGCCGGGGGAGACGGCCATGCAGTGGCTGCAGGATATGTGGACGAAGGAAGGGGCGGGCATCCCCAAGGATGCGCCGAAGAAAACTGGCCTTGCCCTTTTTGCCGCGATTTTCGCCCGCGAATGGTGGGAAATGGTGAAGCTCAACATCCTGTTCCTGCTCACCGCCATGTTCGTCGTGACGCTTCCCGCGGCACTGGTGGCGATGGCCCGCGTCTGCGTCGCCTTCACCGAGGATCGGAACACATACCTGCTGCGCGATTTCCTGGAGGCCCTTGTCCGCTATTTCTGGCGCGCCACGGCCTGGGGGTTCGCATTTGCCGCCGTTTTCGGCATCTGGGGCTATGCCGTCATTGCCTACGCAGCAAGCGCAAGGGACAATCTTCTCCTGACGGTGCCGCTCACTATCAGCCTCGTCATGATCGTCTTCGTCACGGTCGTCGCGTGCCACCTGCTGGTGCTGATGGTGATGCGCGATCTTCCCGCATTGAAAATGTTGCGCCTTGCGGCACTCGCTTCGATCGTCCGTCCGCTGCCCGCACTCGGCGCCCTGGCTTTTGCCATAGCCCTCTGGCTCGTCCACATCGCCTTCTATCCGGTGTCGGTCTTCATGCCGGCAACGGTCAATTTCTCACTTGGAATGTTCGCGGTCACCTTCGCCGTCCATCGCGCGGCGACAATGGTTCTGGCAACCCAGCAGGACAGCGAGCCGCATGCCCGTAATGCTTCGCAAAGCGTCTAAATCAAAAACTCAAGGGAAGGAGAGTTTGAAATGTATCTGGATCATCTTGGGAGGTCGGTGAAATTCGCCCTGGCCGGATTGGCCTTGGCGGCAACCACCGCAAACACTGCATTCGCCCAATCGGGCGAACCCGTAACGCTCAGATGGGCGCTCTGGGACTGGGACAAGGTCGCCTATTACAAGCCTCTGATCGAGGCCTATCAGGCCAAGCACCCCAATGTGAAATTCGAACCTGTCGATCTCGGCTCGCAGGATTATCAGCAGATGATCTCGACACAGCTGACCGGCGGCTCGAAGGACATCGATATCGTCACCGTCAAGGATGTTCCCGGCTACGCCAACCTGGTGCGCGCCGGCAATATCACCGATCTCAGCGCCTTCATGACAGAGCAGAAAATCGATCCGGCTGGCTATGGCGGGCTGATCGAGGAACTGACGATCGACGGCAAGATCTATTCCCTGCCATTCCGGTCGGATTTCTGGGTCGTCTATTACAACAAGGACATCTTCGACAAGGCCGGCGTAGCCTATCCGACGAACGACATGACCTGGGCGCAGTTCGACGAGATCGCCGGCAAGCTCACGGGCGGCATGGGCGCCAACAAGACCTATGGGGCGCTGCTGCATACCTGGCGCTCCACCGTTCAGCTGCCCGGTATTCTGGACGGCAAACACACGCTCGTTGAGGGCGAATACGACTTCCTGAAGCCTTGGTACGAACGGGCTCTGGCCTTGCAGGAAGATGGGGCCATTCCGTCCTACGCCTCCCTCAAGACGTCGAATACGCATTATTCGGCATATTTCTTCAACAGCACGGTCGGCATGCTGCCGATGGGAACCTGGTTCGTCGGCACACAGATCGCCAAGGTTGCCTCGGGTGAATCCAAGAGCAAGAACTGGGGTATCGTGAAGTTCCCGCATCCAGATGGTGTCGCGGCCGGCACGACAGCCGCGCAGATCTCCGGTCTCTCGGTCAACGCGAATTCCGAGCACAAGGAAGCCGCGCTCGATTTCATCAAGTTCGCCGCCGGACCGGAAGGCGCAGAAGTCATCGCCGCCACAGGCACCTTTCCCGCCCTTCGCACCGACGACGTGAGTGCGAAGATCGCTTCCCTGCCCGGTTTCCCGCAGGATGAAACCAGCAAGGAGGCGCTGAAGGCCGGGAAATCCTACCTGGAGATGGCTGTCGATCCGAATGCCGCGAAAATCGAGGTCGTGCTCAATCGTGCGCATGACTCGATCATGACGGACAACATTTCCATTGAAGACGGGTTGAAGGAAATGGCCGAAGGCGTGAAGGCCATCAAGTAGCCTCCACGACACGTCGAGGGGGGGGGCATGCTTTTGCC
>NZ_JBHFJG010000039.1:243186-256550 GCF_057559155.1 Rhizobium moroccans
CCCGATCCTGTTTCGCAACATTTGAGTTTCGATGATGATATACGATCCTGCCCAAGCCAATCCTCTCTTCGGCAATCCCCTAAGGACACGAGAAGATCTTTCGAAGGCCGTCATCGACCTCTTCGGGCCGCTTTTGCCCTATTTCTCCGAGGGCGGCGCCAGGGTACGCCTGGGCGCAACCGGCGCGATTTTCGACCGGGCCGCGGCGGATCTGGAGGGATTTGCCCGCCCACTCTGGGGGATTGTCCCGCTGGTCGCAGGCGGGGGCGATTTTCCGCATTGGGATATCTATCGACGCGGGCTGGCAAACGGGACGGATGCCGCACATCCCGAATACTGGGGCGATCTCGCCGACCGCAATCAGCGCCTGGTGGAGCTGGCGGCCATCGGCTTTGCGCTGGCCATGGTGCCTGAACATATCTGGGACCCGTTAACCGACGGTCAGAAGAAGATGGTCGCCGCCTATCTCTTGGCGGCCCGAGAAAAAGAATTCGTCGACAACAATTGGAAATTCTTCCGCGTGTTGATCGATCTCGGGCTGGAACGGGTCAGCATCGAATTCGATCACCGCAAGACCACGGCCTATCTTGACGAACTGGAGACTTTCGACCTCGGCGAGGGGTGGTTTCGCGACGGCCCGGTTCGGCGGGTCGATCACTACATTCCCTTCGCCATGCATTTTTACGGCCTGATCTATGCGGTGCTGGCCTCGCGAGACGAGGCCCGCAGAAACCGTTTCCGGGATCGTGCCCGGATCTTCGCAAAGGATATCCGTCACTGGTTCGGGCCGGATGGCGCGGCCCTTGCCTTCGGGCGGAGCCAGACCTACCGCTTTGCGGCCGGCGGCTTCTGGGGAGCACTGGCCTTTGCCGATGTCGAGGCGCTGCCATGGTCCGAAATCAAGGGCTATTACATGCGCCATATCCGATGGTGGGCGCAAATGCCGATTGCCGACCGCGACGGGGTGCTCTCGATCGGCTACGGCTATCCGAACCTCCTGATGAGCGAGAGCTATAATTCCCCGGGCTCGCCCTATTGGGCGCTCAAGTTCTTCCTTCCGCTCGCCCTTGCCGAGAACCATCCGTTCTGGACGGCTGAGGAAGCGCCGCAGCCGCAGTTTTCGCAGCCTGTCGCGCTCAAGCAACCCGGCATGGTCGCCATGCACACGCCCGGAAACGTCATCATCCTGTCCTGCGGGCAGCAGCACGATAAGATGCGTGGCGCAAACGAGAAATATTCCAAATTTGTCTATTCCACCCGCTACGCATTCAACATCGAGGCGGACGACCGGAACTTCGCCGCGGCAGGTTTCGATGGCATGCTGGGACTATCCGACAACGGCGTTCACTTCCGCATGCGGGAGACGCTGGAAGAGGCCCTGATCGCCGAGGACAGGCTCTACTCCCGCTGGCGCCCGTGGGACGACGTGGTTGTCGAGACCTGGCTCGTGCCGGCAAACCCCTGGCATATCCGGATCCATCGCGTGGTCACCCCCCGTAAGCTCGAAACCGCGGAAGGCGGATTTCCGATAGAGCGGGCCGATTTCAATCTCGACCGGCCGGAACAGGGCGAAGGTCGAGCCGTGTGGCATGGACAGGCCGATGTAAGTGCAATCCTCGATCTTGCACCGAGCACCAGGCGGATGGGCTGCGCGATAAGTCCCATCGCCAATACCAACCTCATCCACGCAAAGACATTGCTGCCGCAATTGCGCGGTGAGATCGGCCCCGGGACGACAATGCTTTTCACCGCAGCAATGGTACTACCGAACGGCGAAGCTGTCTCCCAGGTGTTGCACGCTCCCCCTGCCCGCCCGGATATGGCCGAACTGGAAAGCCTTTTCCGCGCAAAAGGCTCAAGGATTCCGGCTTTCGATCTCGATCGCTAGTCAAGCTTGGGCTTTGTGGCGCAGATAGCGTATCGGTGCTGCATTCCCCGGGCAAGCGCCTTGAAATAGGACCAGTTCCTGGCCTGCGTCTTGTGAATGTGCTTGAGATCGGTGTCGATCGCGACCGGCTCGAATCCGGCCGCATTCAGAAGCGCCGCCACGGCCTCGGCGCGCGCGCCATCGGAAAAATATACGCGGGAAAGTATGCTTCTGTGGCTCTCCGCCAGTTCCTGTGGCGCGTGCTGAGCATCCGGCTTGACGATCCCCATCCTCTCCAAAAGAGAGGCCATCCGTTTCACGAACCTTTCGCCGGGACCAGCATTGACGAAATCGCCATCGATGATCAGCAGCCGTCCACCCGGTTTCAGGACCCGCAGCCATTCGCGAAAACAGGCAGCGGGATCCACCAATGTCCAAACAAGATGCCGGGTGACGACGGCATCGTAGGTCGCGTCGGGCTCCATGGTGTTTTCCGCGTCCCCCATTCGAAAGCGAATATCCCGGCCGCGTGTCCTGGCCTTGCCGCCGGCGCGTTCCAGCATCGCTTCCGACCAGTCCAGGCCCGTAACCTTGTAGCCAAGCTCGTCCATCAGGTGCGACACGACCCCCGTCCCGCTGGCGAGATCGAGTGCCTTGCGCCCTTCGCCCGCACCCAGATGTTTCAGCACCAGCGCATGCCAGGCCTGCCGCTCCTCCTCGGAAAAAATCTCATGCCCCGGCGACAGATCGAATGTCGCCGCGCGCGCCGACCAATAGGCTTTGATCTCATCGCGAAGATCATAATTCCGGCCGGGCATGTCCATGTTTCTCGTCCTTACGAAGTCGTGGCAGGTTTAGTTTCGAATTGCTCTAAAAGATAAAACTTGACCAGTGCAATCATAAAATAATAGAGCCCGCGGAATTTCCACGGAGCGATTTCGATGCGCATCACAGGCAAAGCCGCCTTCCTTGCTACAGGTCTCCTTCTGTCCGCCGTATGGCCGGCTCTGGCCGACAAGATCACATTGAAGGACGTGACAGGTCGTGACGTGGAGGTCAACGTCCCGGTCAAGAACATCATTTTGGGCGAAGGTCGGCAGATCTACTTCCTGGCCGCGCTCGACAAGGAAGCTCCGTTCGAGCACGTGGTCGGCTGGCGCGACGACCTGCCCAAGGCCGACCCGGAAACCTACGAGGCCTATCTCGCGAAATATCCCGAAATCGCCAAGCTGCCGACTTTCGGCGGAATGAAGGACGGCACTTTCGATATCGAGCAGGCCGTGGCGCTGAAGCCCGATGTCATCCTGATGAACATCGACGCGAAAACAGCGACCGAAGAAGCCGGTTACATCGAGAAACTCGGCAAGGTAGGCATTCCGCTCGTTTATGTCGATTTCCGCGAGAAGCCGATGGAAAACACCGAGCCGAGCATGCGCATCATGGGCAAGTTGTTGGCCCGCGAAGAGATTGCCGAGGAATTCATCAAGTTCCGCGCCGACAGCATCAACCGCGTGACCGATGTCCTTGAGAAGAATAATCCGGAAAGGCCCGTCGTCTTCGTCGAGCGCGCCGGCGGCTATTCCGAAGATTGCTGCATGTCCTTCGGCGACGAGAATTTCGGCAAGATGGTCGAGATCGCCGGCGGCATCAACATGGCCAAGGATATCATTCCGGGCACTTTCGGCACGGTCAATCCGGAACAGGTCATCGCGGCCAATCCCGACCAGATCATCGTCACGGGCGGAAAGTGGGAGGCCTATGTACCGGGCGGCGATTGGGTCGGCGTCGGTTACGGCGCGGATATCGGCGAAGCGCGCCGCAAACTGGAAAACCTCACAAAACGTCCCGCATTCACCGGCGTCAAGGCCGTGAACGAGGGTAACGTCCACGCGATCTGGCATCAATTCTACAACAATCCGTATCAGTTCGTCGCCATCCAGGAGATCGCCAAGTGGCTGCATCCGGATCTGTTCAAGGATCTCGATCCCGAAGCGACCTTCAAGGAACTGCACGCCCGTTTCCTGCCGCTTGAATACAAATCCGGCTACTTCGTCTCGCTAAAGGCGGATCATTAAGAGCATCCGGCCGGCGTCATATCCGCCGGCCGGAATTTCCCGTGAACAGGCCCAGGATCACCACTTCCGGACCTGCCGGATTATCTTTTGAAAGGCCCCTTCATGCGGTTTGTCGCGTTCCATCGCATTGCCGTCCTCCTGCTCTCGCTCGCCGCGGGACCTGTCATGGCGGCGGAGATCACCGACGTCGCCGGCCGAAAAGTCGAAATCGACCTGCCGGCCAAGGGCGTTATCGTCGGCGAAGCGCGTCAGATCCATGTCATTGCCGCCCTCAAGGGAGACAAGACCTTCGAGACGGTGGTGGGCTGGCGCGACGACCTGATCAAGAAGGACCCGGACAGCTACGCAGCCTATCTCGAACGCTTTCCGGAGATCGAGAACCTGCCGCGTTTCGGCTATGTACCCCAAGGCGATTTCAGCTTGGAGGCGGCTATCGCGCTTTCGCCGGATGTCATCACGCTCAATCTCGAGGCGCAGAAAGCTGCAGAGGAAAGCGGTTTCGAGGAAAAGGCGGCGGCAGCGGGGATCAAAGTCGTCTACCTCGATTTCCGTCTTGATCCGGAGAGGAACAGCGAGACCTCCATCGAAATTCTAGGCCGCCTTTTCGGCGCGGAGGAGCGCGCAAGGGAATTCATTGCCTACCGCCGTGCCGAGATTGCGCGGGTCACTGATCGGCTCGCCGCGATCAAGGACCTGAAGCGGCCCAGGGTCTTCATCGAACGTGCCCCAGGCATTTCGGGCGAGAACAATTGCTGCCGCACCTTCGGTCCGGTCAATTTCGGTGCAATGGTCGAGCAGGCCGGCGGCCACAACATTGCTGCCGATGTCATCAAGACCACCTTCGGTGATCTGAACCCCGAGCAACTGGTCGTCTCCGATCCCGATCAGGTGATCGTTACCGGCTCCAACTGGGCGGCGGAGTCCGACATCAACCAGTTCGTTCCCGTTGGGAGAGGCGCCGATTTGGCGCTTGCTCGAGAGCGGCTGGCAAAGCTGATGACGCGCATGCCCTTTCCTGAACTGCAGGCTGTGAAGACCGGTCAGGTTCATGCAGTCTGGCATCAATTCTATGGCGCGCCATACGAATTTTATCCGATCCAGCAATTCGCCAAGTGGTTCCATCCCGATCTTTTTGCCGATATGGATCCCCAGCAGACATTCCAGGAATTTCACGAGAAATTCCTTCCCGTCACTTACAAGCCGGGTTACTTCGTTTCTCTCGATAAGGGATTGAACTGATGGCTTCGACAACGGAAGCAGTCTTCGAGACGGCCGGTCGCGATCGGTATCGCGCCCTTGCGGCAAGAAGAATCCTGATCCTCGTCGGCCTCCTTGTCGCGCTCTGTGTCAGCATCGCCGTCGATATGGCGCTCGGTCCCGCGAACTACCCCTTGTCGCAGGTGCTTTCCGCACTCTTCGATCCCGCAGCGGCGGGTAACCAGCTTCGCGTCGTCATCTGGGATATCCGCATGCCGATTGCATTGATGGCAGTCACGGTCGGCGCGTCCCTGTCGGTCGCCGGCGCGCAGATGCAGACCATCCTGTCCAATCCGCTGGCAAGCCCGTTCACGCTCGGCATCTCGGCGGCCGCCAGTTTCGGCGCGGCCTTGGCGCTGGTCGGCGGAGTGGCGCTCTTCCCCGGCGCCGTGCAATATATGGTCCCGCTGAATGCCTTCCTCATGGCGATGGTCGCGGCGCTCTTCATTCATTTCGCCTCGACGATGCGCGGCGTCACAGTCGAAACCATCGTCCTGCTCGGCATCGCTCTGGTCTTCACCTTCAACGCGGCGCTCTCACTCCTCGAATATCTGGCCTCGGAACAGGCGCTTGCCGCCGTGGTGTTCTGGACCATGGGAAGCCTGACCAAGGCGACCTGGCCGAAAGTCTACATCACCGGAGCCATCCTCCTCCTCACGGTTCCGCTGTTCATGAAAAACGCCTGGGCACTGACGGCGCTGCGCCTGGGAGACGACAAGGCGGCCAGTATGGGTGTCAACGTGCGACGCCTTCGGCTGCAGACCATGTTGACCGTCAGCTTGCTGGCGGCCATTCCGGTCTCGTTCGTCGGAACGATCGGCTTTGTCGGGCTCGTGGGGCCGCATATCGCACGCATGGTCGTGGGCGAAGACCAACGCTTCTTCCTGCCGGGCTCGGTGATCTGTGGCGCCCTTCTCCTTTCCGTCACGTCCGTGGTCAGCAAGATGCTCATTCCCGGCGCCGTCCTGCCCATCGGGGTGATAACCGCGCTTGTCGGCGTGCCCTTCTTCTTCGTGCTCATCTTCAGCAACAGGAGGCGCGCATGGTAACCCTCGCGCTTAGGCAAGTCGGCGCATCCTACGGGCGCACCACCGTCCTTTCGAACGTCAGCATCGACATGCTGCAGAGCGGTAGCCTAACCGCCATCATCGGCCCCAATGCGGCCGGCAAGTCCACGCTGTTCAAACGGATCGCCGGCCTCATTTCCGGCCCCGGACTGGTACAGCTCTCGAATGCCGCAGGCGGCGACCGCACCATATGCTATATGCCGCAAGATACCGGCGCCAACGCCGTGCTGACGGTCTATGAATCCATCCTGCTGGCTTCCAAACAGGGCAGCGGTTGGCGCGTCCATGACGACGAGCTTTTCGAGATCGATTCCATATTGAAGGCCTTGCGGATCGAGAACCTCGCATTCCGCGGGCTCGGCGAGCTTTCGGGCGGCCAGCGGCAGCTTGTCTCGCTCGCGCAGGCACTGGTGCGGAAACCAGAAATCCTGCTGATGGATGAGCCGACCTCCGCGCTCGATCTGCACCGCCAGGTGGAGGTTTTGGACTTCATCTCCCGGCTTGCCCGGGAAAGCGGCATGATCGTCCTCATCGCGCTGCACGACCTCAACCATGTCCTGCGCTACTGCGAGAACACAATCGTGATCGCGGATGGCGAGATGGCCATGAGCGGCTCCACCGCGACCGTCATCACCCCGGAAATGCTGCGTGAGGTCTACAGGGTTTCGGCCCGGATCGAGACCTGCTCACGCGGCCAGAGGTTCATTCTGGTCGACGGAACGGCGTGACGACACTTTGCCGAGAGCTCACCTAAAGAGTATTGGCAAGGGCGATTGCATCGGCCACCTCCTCGCAGCGGCTTGAAAGCGTGGCGGTCGCCACGCGTATATGGTTGCTCTGCATGATGGAGAACTTACTGCCCGGGTTGACCGCGATATTGCGCGCGGCAAGCGTCACCATGGCATATTGTTCCGACGCAACCGGAACCCACAGGCAGAGCCCGCTGCCGGGCGGTATATGGATACCCTTGTGCGCGAGCGCCTGCGCAAGGCCGTCACGTCGCTTCTGATAGATATCACGGGCCTCGGCGATCACCTGCTGCGTTGACGGATCGCGCAGCAGCCACGCGCCGGCCGCCTGCAGGATACGGCTGGTCCAGCCGGCGCTGAAACTGCGATAGGATTGTATCTGATCGACGATGGCGGGCGAACTGGAAAGCACGGCAAGGCGAAGGTCCGGACCGAGCGTCTTGGAGTAGGAAACGATGTGGACGGTGCGCTCCGGGAATCGGCTTCCCAACGAGATGGGCGGCATGGCGGAAATGTCACCTGTGCCGTCATCCTCGATGATCAATGCGTCGCTTCCCGCCAGAATATCTCCAAGCAGATCGAGACGGCGGGGGCTGACCGTGGTGCCTGTGACGGAATGAAGTCGTGGCTGAAAGAGAAACACGGTCGGGCGCTGCTGCAGCGCACCGCTTAGCGAGGAGGGCAAAGGCCCCTCTTCATCGCAGGCCACCGGTATGATCCTCGCGCCGAGATCTTCGAGAATATCAAGAAGCCGCATTGCCGTCGGATGCTCGATGGCAACGGGGGCGCCTGGTGAAACCAGGGCATGCAGGGCCGTATAGACGGCATTGTAACCGCCGTTGGTGGCGAGAAACGCTTCTGCCGAATAGGGCCATCGCGGCGAGACGACCTCCTCCAGCTCCTTTACGATGCGGCTACGCTCATAACTGTTGAGGTTCTGGACGGAAGCGCCGTAGGCCATCGCCTCAGCAAGCCCCGGCAGAAGCGTGGCGTCGGGCACGGCCTTGGTAAGATCAAGCGCTCCGGGCCCATAATTGCCCGAACTTGCAAGCCGTTCCGGCTTGGCGACGAAACGGTCGCCACTGACCCAGGTGCCGTTCCGGCCGCGGCCGGTGATGATTTTCTGGCGCCTGAGTTCGCTCCAGGCTTCAGAAATGGTCGCCGGGCTGACCCGCATTTCATAGGCGATATCCCGAATGGGCGGCAGCCGAGTGCCGATCGGCAGGGCTCCGGCGCGAATGAGCGCCCTTGTTCCCAACGCGATTCCGCGAATGGTACGATCGGCTATTTTTTCGGCAAACCAGGAGGCTTCGATGGTGTCGCTCATTTTCTAGCATGTTAAATGTTCAATAACGTAATAACATTTGTGCTTCAATTTTTGAACATTTAGCTTCCGGCCCGTCAAAGATTTTTGTGAGTATTTTCCGCATGACTGTGAAGCTTCGCCTGGCCCTCCGTGATTGGGATTATATGACCCCGCTGGTTCTCGGAGACGTCTCCTCGCCCCGGCTCGACATAGAGGTCGATCGCGTCGGGACACTCGTCTCCAATATCGCCAAGGACGAAGCGCATGACGCGGCGGAAATGTCCTTCAGCCGCTATTCCCAGCTGCGCCACGATGGTGATGAAAGCGTTGTCGGCATGCCGAACTTCGTCATGCGCGGCTTCCGCCATCGCTGCATCATCACCACCAAGGAAAGCCCGATCCGCAAGCTTTCGGACCTTGCCGGGAAGAAGATCGGCGTCACCGGCTGGCGCGATTCCGGAAATACCTGGACCCGTGCGGCGGTGCGCCGCGAAGGGGTCGGCGTAGAAGATGCCATGTGGTATGCGGGACGCCTGACGGAAGCGCATCCCGTCACCGATCGTCTTGACGGTTTCGGTCGGCCGGGCCGCATCGAGGCCGCGCCCGGCGAGCGCCCGATGGCCGACCTGCTGCTGGACGGGGGACTGGATGCCGTCTTCACCCCGTTCATGCCAAAGGGCTTTTTCGATCAGGATTCTCCGTTTCGCCAAGTGCTCGACGATTTCCGCGCGGCCGAAGTTACCTATTTCAACGAGGTCGGCTATGTGCCGGGCATGCACCTGATCGGCTTCAAGGCCGAGATCGTGTCGGAGCATCCGTGGATCATGGACGAGCTCAGCGCGCTCATCGATGAGTCACAGCGCGTCTGGCTGGAGAAGCGCGAGAAATACGCGGACACCACGCCCTGGATGATCGACGAGCTACGTCGTTGTGCCTCCGATCTGCCCCCATCCTGGAATATCAGCGGGTTGGAGGCAAACGAGAAGATGATCGGCGACTTCGCCACCGAGCTTTTCGAGCAGAAGATCCTTCCGAGACGGTTGACGCCCGCCGAACTCTTTCCCTGGCACGCGGAAGCCGGGTGACACCTCTATCCTTCGCCATTGAATGAACCAGCTGGCAGAACCAAAAAGGGGAATACCAATGCCATCGAAATCGATCGTTTCCGCCGCCTTCATCGGCCTCTTGCTCGCAAGCCCCGCGCTTGCACAGGATGCGGCCATCCCGAAGCTCTCGGTCAACGAGGAATTGCGCGCGCGCCTACCCGAAAATGTCCGCACCGAAGGCAAGATGATCTCGGTCAACAACGGCTCCTTTCCTCCCTATGAGATCGTCACCGGCACCGAGATGACCGGCGCCAGCGCCGATCTTACCGACGCGCTCGGGCAGGTGCTCGGCGTCAAGATCGAGCATGCGACCGTCGGCGGCCTTCCGGCACTGCTGGCCGGCGTCAATTCCGGCCGCTACCAGTTCGCCTTCGGGCCGGTTGGCGACTTCAAGAGCCGTGAAGAAGCCAATGATTTCGTGGATTGGGTTCAGGAATTCGTCGTCTTCGCGGTGCAGAAGGGCAATCCCAAGGGCATAACATCGCTGGATACCGCTTGCGGCAACCGCATCGCCGTCATGGCCGGCGGCTCGGCCGAGCGGGTGATCCAGGTGCAGGCAGAAAAATGCAAGGCCGACGGCAAGGATCCCATCGAGGTTCAATCCTATACGGATCAGCCGAGCTCCATTCTGGCGGTCCGCTCGAGGCGCGCCGACGCCTTCTTCTCCTCCCAGGCGCCGCTCACCTATTTCGTATCGCAGGCCAATGGCCAGCTGGAACTGACCGGCGTCGGCCAGAAGAACGGCTTCGACGACCTCTATCAGGGCGCCGTCGTCCCAAAAGGTTCGCCGCTCGGTCCGGTCCTTCAGGACGCCATCAAGGTTCTGATGGACAACGGCACCTATGCCGCGATCATGAAGAAGTGGGGCCTTGAGAACAACATGCTCAAGGAGCCGGGCATCAATCTCGGGGGCCAGTTGCCGAAATGAGCCAGCCGACCGTAACACGCGCAGCGCCTCCTGGCGCTGCGGACTTCCGCGATGTGGCGACGGCCCATGCGCCATTCCGCTTCGGTCGTCTCGCCCTCTGGCTGATCGTCGCGATCATCGTCGTCGATTTCGGCTGGATCGTCTCCAACAACGAGAATTTCGGCTGGCCGGTCGTCGCCCAGTATTTCTTCGACCCGACCGTCATCCAGGGCCTTTACGTCAGCCTCGGCCTGACCGTCGTTGCCATGGTGCTCGGCGTCATCCTTGGCCTGCTGATCGCCATCGCCCGCATGTCGAACGACCGGCTGGCCAGTTCGTTCGCCTCACTGTTCATCTGGTTCTTCCGCGGCACGCCGCTGCTGGTCCAGCTGATCTTCTGGTACAACATGTCGACCCTGTTCCCGCAGCTGTCGATCGCCATTCCCTTCGGCCCGACACTGGCAAGCTGGGATACCAATTCGGTAATCACGCCAATGACGGCGGCGATCGTCGGACTTGCGCTCAACGAAGCGGCCTACATGGCAGAGATCATCCGCGGCGGCCTGCTTTCCGTCGATCGCGGCCAATCCGAAACGGCGGAAGCCTTCGGCATGACCAAGGCGCGTGCACTGCGGCGGATCATCATTCCCCAGGCCATGCGCTCCATCGTGCCGCCGACCGGCAACCAGCTGATCAGCATGATCAAGGCCACCTCGCTCGTCAGCGTCATCGCCATGGCCGACCTGCTCTATTCGGTGCAGTCGATCTATAACCGCACCTTCGAGATCATCCCGATGCTGATGGTTGCCGTCATCTGGTATCTGCTCATCACGTCGATCCTCAATGTCGGCCAGAGCTATATCGAAGCCTATTACGGGCGTAGCGACCGCCGCAACGGCGGTGCTACCAAGCCTGCCGCCGCCACAGAGGAGGCAAGCCATTGATCGCAGCCGTGAATACAAAGGGCGAGAACGCAAAGCCTCTCGTCCAGGCCCGGGACGTCCATAAGGCCTTCGACCAGCTCGAGGTGCTGAAGGGCATCGACCTCGACGTCATGCCAGGCGAGGTAGTGGTCATCCTCGGGCCTTCCGGTTCGGGCAAGTCGACCTTCCTGCGCTGCATCAACCATCTCGAAGCCATCCAGAAGGGCTATATCGAGGTGGATGGCGAACAGATCGGCTACCGGGTCCGCAACGACCGGCTGGAAAAACTTTCTCCAAACGGCATTGCCCGCCAGCGCCGCAAGATCGGCATGGTGTTCCAGCAGTTCAATCTCTACCCGCATATGACGGTGCTGCAGAACATCATCGAGGCGCCCGTCGGCGTCCACGGGATAAGTCGCAAGGATGCGATCGAAAATGCCAGGCAGCTTCTGCAGCGCGTCGGCCTGTCGGAAAAGGCAAACGCCTATCCCCGCCAGCTCTCCGGCGGCCAGCAGCAGCGTGTGGCGATCGCCCGGGCGCTGGCGATCAAGCCGAAGCTTATGCTGTTCGACGAGCCGACCTCGGCACTCGATCCCGAACTCGTTGGCGAAGTGCTTTCGACCATGCGGGATCTTGCCAAGCAGGGCCTGACCATGATCGTCGTCACCCACGAAATCGGGTTTGCCCGCGAAGCCGCCGACCGGGTGGTCTTCATGGATGGCGGCAAGATCGTCGAAATGGGCAAGCCTGAGGATGTGATCGGCAATCCGCAGCATCCGCGCACCCAGGCCTTCCTGTCGCGCTTCCTATAAACTCCCCACCTTGCCCCGGCTCCAAAGGCCGGGGTCTTTTTTGATTTCGAAACGTCTGGATCTCCAATGCCCTCGCAAGACAATCTCTACGCCCGCGTCTCCGATTTTGATGCCATGGAAGCCGAGCTGAAGGCGACCCGGCAGTATCTGCACGCCCATCCCGAGCTTTCCTTCGAGGAAGCCGAAACGGCGCTTTTCGTCGCCGAGAAGCTCGAAGGCTGGGGCTGGGACGTCACACGCAATGTCGGTGGCCATGGCGTGGTCGCGCGCCTTAGCGCCGGCACAGGAAGCAAGGGGATCGCCATTCGCGCCGACATGGACGCGCTACCGATCCTGGAAGAAACGGGGCTTGCCTATGCCAGCAAGGCTCCGGGCAAGATGCACGCCTGCGGCCACGATGGACATACGACGGTGCTTCTCGGCACGGCCGAATATCTGTCGCGCACACGCCGCTTCAACGGCACGGTGACATTGATCTTCCAGCCTGCCGAAGAGGCGGGCAAGCCGAGCGGTGCTCAGAAAATGATCGCCGACGGCCTTTTCGAGCGTTTTCCCTTCGATGCCATCTTCGGCCTGCATAACCATCCGGGCGCTCCCGAAGGCACACTGCTCCTGCGCTCCGGCCCGGTGATGGCTTCCTCCGATACCGTCAACATTACCATCAAGGGCAAGGGCGGCCATGCCTCGCGTCCCCATCTGACGATCGATCCGGTCGTGGTTGCCTGCAACCTCGTGGTCGCGCTTCAGACCGTCGTTTCGCGCAATGTCGACCCAACGCAGACCGCCGTCGTGACGGTCGGCACCATACACGCCGGCGAAGCCGTCAACGTCATTCCGGAATATGCCCGGATGGCGCTCAGCGTCCGCTCCTTCGAGCCAAAGGTTCGCGACCTCCTGCAGGAGCGGATCACCAGGCTCGCTCAATCGGTTGCCGAAGGTTTCGGGGCGACGATCGAGATAAATTACGAGCGCGGCTATCCAGTGGTCGTCAATTCGGAAGCCGAGACCGCCTTTGCCCGCACCGTCGCGGAGGAGCTCGTCGGGTCGGACAGGGTCTCCACCTGCCATCTCATCCCGGGCAGTGAGGATTTCGCCTATTTCCTCGAGCACAAGCCCGGCAGTTTCCTACGGCTCGGCAATGGCGTGGATTCGGCGATCCTCCACAGCCCGAAATACGACTTTGCCGATGGCAGCCTCACGACAGGAGCGGCGATGTGGGCACGGCTTGCCGAGCGTTATCTGCAAGACACTGGCGCCTGACGACTTTGACGCTAGATGCGCCGCCGCCGCGCGGC
>NZ_JBHFJG010000039.1:256570-294702 GCF_057559155.1 Rhizobium moroccans
GCCGCATCTGCCATGTCCTTGCCCTCTCAGAGCCGTTGGCCTGTGACGGATTCAAAGAGATGGCTGTTGGCGGATGCAAGCGTCAGGTTAAGTACGTCGCCGGTCTTGATGAAGAGACGCTCGCGAAGCTGCACAGAAATCTTCTGGCCGTCCACCGCGCCCTGCACGAAGGTTTCCGAGCCGGTCGGCTCGATATTGGTAACCGTTATCGGAATGCCCTCGCCGGGGGCCGCAATCGTCAAGTGCTCCGGCCGGATGCCGTAGGTCACCGCTGTACCGGGCGCAGCGGAGGCTTCGGCTCCCAGCGGCAGCCGAACGCCGTTCTCCGTCACCACCGATTTGTGGTCCTCCGAAACCTTGGCCGAGAGAAAATTCATCGAAGGCGAACCGATGAAGCTTGCGACGAACATGTTGGCCGGCTTGTCGTAAAGCTCCAGCGGCGCGCCGACCTGCTCGACGATGCCGTCCCGCATCACCACGATCCGGTCGGCCATTGTCATGGCCTCGATCTGATCATGGGTGACGTAGACCGTCGTCGTCCGGATGCGAGCGTGGATGTCCTTCAACTCCGCGCGCATCTGTACGCGCAGCTTGGCATCAAGATTCGATAGCGGCTCGTCGAACAGGAAGACCTTAGGGTTACGCACGATGGCGCGTCCCATGGCGACGCGCTGGCGCTGGCCGCCCGAAAGCTGCTTCGGGTAACGCTGCAGGTAGTCGGTCAAGCCTAAGATACGTGCCGCATCCGCCACTCGCGAGGCGATCTCCTCCTTGGATTTCTTCGCAAGCCTGAGCGAGAAGCCCATGTTCTCGGCGATCGTCATATGCGGATAAAGCGCATAGTTCTGGAAGACCATGGCGATGTCGCGGTTCTTCGGCTCGACCTCGTTAATGACGCGGCCATCGATGCGGATCGTGCCGCCGGTGATTTCTTCCAGTCCGGCAATCATCCTAAGCAGTGTGGACTTGCCGCAACCCGAGGGGCCGACCAGCACGACAAAGGCACCGTCCGGTACATCCACAGAAACCCCCTTGATGGTTTCGAAAGCACCATAAGCCTTGCGGACGTTCTGAATCTCAACGGAAGCCATGAAACTATCCCGAAATAGCGTGTGATTGGGGCTTGAGCCGATCGGCCGCATGGATGGCTGCGAGCAAGCTGAGGCCAGTGTGATAACCGGGGTCGAGATCCGGTGTGGCAGGCACGAAGTCGACCGGTCCGTCCTTCGACATGGTCTGGTAGGCGATCGGCGGGGTGCCACGCCAATAGCCCTCAAAGAACACCGCATGCGCCGCCTTCCAGACCCCCAGGCTCTCGGCACTGCCCGTGCGCTGATGACAAAGGGCTGCGGCGCGGATCGTCTCCGGCAGCGACCACCACGGACAATAGGGGCTCAGCGGCCTACCGGACGCGATCGATACCGTAAGCGCGATGCCCGGTCCGACGAAGCCTTTCTTGAAGGACGAAACTAAAATGCGCTCCAGCGTCTCGATCAGCGCTGGCTCGGCATTGCCGTCGAGATAGTCAAGCGCGAAGCCGACGAACTCGATGCCGTGGCCGACATTGCAGGCATCTTCGCCCGGCACATTGCGGAGCAGGTCGGTTCCGGCATCGTAATGCCGGTCAATGACGTGGGCGATGAAGCGATCGGCAAAGGCAAGATGGGCCGTGTGACCAAAGCGTTTCAGCATGCCTGCTGCGCCTAAAAGGATCATGCGCGGCCCGAAATCGTCCGCCTGGGTGGCGAGATTTTCGAGCGACAGAGGCCGGCGCTCGTCCATCTGGAAACGACCGTTACCGATCGACGCCACGACCTGTGCGAGATAGGCAAGATGGTCGGCCACGCCTGGCAGACCGTAGCGGCTCGCCGCGGCCACTAGTCCCTTCGCCACGAAGGCGTCGGAATAGGTATAGATCATCGCCGGCATTTCCTGCTTGCGCAAGACGCCGGCCTCGTCCGCATAAACCGGCACCATGTCACGATCGTAGCAGAAATAGGCATGGCCATCCGATTGCTGAAGAGCGGCGAGCAGATCGTATAGACGGCGGCCCGCGATATCGAGCTTGACGGCGAGCGGCGGCAACTCCCGTTCGAAGAATTCCGCATGGGCAACAAGGGATTCAAGGGCCCTGCCCTGGATCCAGCCATAGGTATAATCAGGCCCGCGTACGCCGTCCTGCGTCCCATAATCCCTCAACGTTACACTGTTCTGCTTGGTATTCAAAAACCCACCGCCGAGCACCCGCCGCTGCAACATCCAATAGAGTGTTCCCGCGTTGGCCGCGGCATAGGTGGTGCGCGCCTCCTCGATAAACTCCATCGCCGTCACTCCTTGAGGCCGGTGCTGGCGACGCCCTGCACGAAATTGCGGCGCAGGATGACGAAGAGCAGGATCGACGGAATGAGCACAGTGGCGGAGGCGGCGCTCAAGCGGCCAAGATCGACCGTGAAGCCTGTCTGGAAAAGCGCCAGCCCCACCTCGATCGTGTAGCTCGTCCGCGTGGTCGCGACGATCATCGGCCAGGCAAACGCGGTCCAAGCCTGGAAGAAGGCAAGCACTGCCAGCGCACCGAGCGCTCCGCGCAGGAGCGGCAGGACGATATGCAGGAAGATCCAGAACTCGCCGGCGCCATCGATGCGCGCCGCCTCCAAAAGCTCATCGGGGATCGAATGGATGACGTTCTGACGGATCAGGAAAATGCCGAAGCTCATCACCAGGTAACCGAGCAGCAGGCCCCAGACGGAATTCAGGATGCCGAGGCTTTTTGCCTGGAAATAGAGCGGGATCATGTAGACCTCGAAGGGCACGATCGCGGTCGCGAGAAACAGCGCGAAGATGAGGTTCAAGGTTCCGAAGCGGAATTTCCCGAAGATATAACCGGCAATCGCCGAGGTCGCGACGATCGCGACGGTCGAGAGCACCGCAAAGGCGAGGCTGTTGCCAATCCAGCGGATGAGCGGCGTTTCGCCAAGCACCGCCGAGAAATTGGCAAGCGTCGGGTCACGAGGGAGGATGGTCGGCGGCCAGGCGAGCATTTCGGCGGGCATCTTGAAGGCATTCGCCACCAGGAACACGAGCGGTAGCAGCATCAGAAGAGAGACCATGACAAGAAAGACATCGATCGCGAGATTGGTCAGGCGCTTTCTGCGGCGCAGGCGGCGGCCCTCCGCAAGTTCGTCCGCAGTCGGTCCGATATCGACGGTCGCGATTTCGGCGGTCATATCCTGCCCCTTTCCCGCAGCATCGAGAACTGGATGAGCGTCAACACCAGCACGATGACCAGCAGCACCACCGCTTCAGATGCGGCGTAACCAACGCGATAGTTGCGGAAGCTGTTTTCCAGCATGTCGAGAACCAGCACACGCACCTGCCTTCCCGGCGCGCCTTGAGCATCCGATGCCAGCACGAAGGCCTGGGCGTAGACGTTGAAGCCGGAGACCAGCGTTACGACCGAGACGTAAAGCGTGATCGGTTTGAGCATCGGGATCGACAAGAACCAGAAACTCTGCGGACCGGAAGCACCATCGAGCTTGGCCGCCTCATAAAGCGAAACCGGCAGGTTCTTGAAGCCGACGATGTAGATCAGCACCGCGTAACCCAGCGCCTGCCAGGAGCAGAGGACGATGATGCAGATGACAGACAGTACCGGGTCGAACAGCCAGTTCTGCGCCGGAATTCCGAAGAAATTCAAAAGCGCGTTGAGCGGCCCGAGCCGGGCATCGAAGATCCACTTCCAAGCCATGGCAGCCGGCACCAGCGAGACGACATGCGGGATGAATACGGCTGTCTCATAGAAGCCGGCCATCCTCGAGCGCGTGCGATGGAAGATCAAAGCGGCAATGACCAATGCCATGGGGATGGTCAGCAGAAGCACGCCGAAGGCGATGATCGTTGTGTTGACAAGCGCATCAAGGAACAGGTGATCGCCCATCAGCTCGCGAAAATTGGCAAGCCCGATGAACGGCTTGTTCCTGGACAGAATATCCCATTTGAAAAGGCTGAGCCTCAGCGTATCGGCGATTGGATAAAGCCGCACATAGCCGAAGATCGCCAGCGTCGGCAGGATCGCGAGGATCGCAAAGATAAATCTTTTGCGCTTCAGCATTATGTCATGGCCTGTAGATAAGCGGGTTCGGCCGCGAAGCGGGTCGACCCTGATCCTCGGAGAGCCCGGGACGAACGATGCCCCGGGCAGATGCGATTGGCGAGGCTTATGGCGGATTATTTCGCAGCCAAGCCTTCGCGATCGAGGATGGTGTTCACTTCGTCGCTCGCCTTCTTCAGGAAAGCGTCGATCTTGGCATCGTCGCTAGCCATCGAGGCGTCACCGAAGGCGACCACGAGCTGGGCCGCGACGCGGGTCAGGATCTCCTCTATCGGGCCGATCGACGGCAGCGTGAAGAACTCGTAGCCCTGCGGATAATTGACGAAAGCGGCAAAGGCCGGCTGCTTGGTCGTAACGCTCGAATAATCGACGCCCGATCGGTTCGGCAGCCAGCCAACGTTCTCAAGCAGCCAGACGAGATTTTCCGGCGAATTGGCCGCCTGGGCGAATTCCCAGCCCATATCGGCATCATCGCCAGCGACATAGAGATTGGTCGGCAGCGCGATCGAGCCCTTCGGCAGCGGCGCGGTTGCGTATTTCAGATCGGGCGCCTTCTTGGCGATATCGCCGATCACCCAGGATTCACGGATGAACATGGCGGTCTGGCCGCGCTCGAAAGCATCGGCATCGGCAGGCATTTCCGGCGTGACGGTCTTCAATGTGTAGATGTTTTCGAGATACTGTTTCAGCGCCTTGCGACCAGCCTCGTTGGCGAAATCCGCCTTCCACTTGCCATCGCCGGCGGGCACCAGGATCGCCCCACCATACTGATGCATATTGATCCAGAATTTTTCGGCAATGCCCTGACCGCCACCGGAAAGGCGCAGGCTCCAGCCGGAAACCGTCGCCTTGCCGGAACCGTCGCGCTGCGTCAGCTTCTCGGCATATCTGGAATAGTCCTCCATGGTTTTCGGGGGCTCGGTGAGGCCGGCGGCCTTGAACATGTCGGTGTTGTAATAGAGTGCACCCTGGCCGCGGAAGAGCGGCACACCATAGACAGTGCCGTCGTAACTTGCTGTGTCACGGAAGAACGTGTCGAAGTTCTGCGGATCCGTGACGAAGGCCGCGACATCATCCGGCGCTTCCGGCAGGAGGCCGTTTTCAAGATAGCGGGTGGCGGTCGAGCCGGAAAGCTCGATGACGGTGATACCTTCCTGGCCACCCGTCAGGCCGAGCGCTACGCGCTTTTCATGCTCGCGCAGCGCAATCGCCTCGACCTTCACTTCGAGATCCGGATGGCTGGCCTTCAGGCCTTGGGCAACATGTTCGTAAAACGGCGCCATTTCCGGATAGCCGCTCCACACCGTCAGCGTTTGCGCAGAAGCGGAAGAGAGGCCGGAAAGCATAGCGGCGCCGAATGCCATACCCATAAGCAGCCCACGGGGGGAAATCCTGTTTTTCACTGATACGTTTTTCATGGCCCTGTTCCCTCTTGTTATTGATAAAAAGCTCTCATGCAACCGGTTGCGTGTCAAGCATCGGATCAGTCTTGCTCGTCGCGGATTCTACCGCTTCACGCCTCCTCCGCTGTCGTTTGCCAGTTCGATCGCACAGGCGGCAAGCGCTTCGGCCGAGCCGGGCGCGAAGCTCGCGGCCAGACCATAGTAGCGGTGCGCTTCGTCGACTTCATAGCCGCCATGGGTAAACTCACCGGCGGGCGGGATATAGCCCGGATTGTCATCGGCAAAGCCGATGACAAAGGCGGGTCTTTCCGGGCCGAGTGCTGCGCGGATCGACAGCGCCGTTTGGGCAAAAATCTCGCCTGGCAGCGCCACGATCGGAACGCCGCCCCAATCGAGCACCGTCACTCGCGCGGCAAGCGGCTCCGGCTCGATGGGAGCGATATCGCGCGCCCAGTCGGCCCAGTAGCCGAGCAGATTTTTGCGTGCGGGTTCGGCGACCAAGACCTCCTCCCGCCAGCGCTTTTCGAGGATTTGCGGAGTATCCGTCTCCCGTCGCCGGAAGCTCAGCGCAACGGTGCCGTTTCGCGCATTGACGGTTTCCGATGCGAGGGTCTCCGAGGTCGCGAGGACTGCTTCGGCAATCTTGCGGCCGATCCGCTCGGCGGCCTCATAGGTCCGGCCCGCACTGGCGGCGAGCGTGATGGATGCGTGGGCCGAATGGCCGGTATTGGCGTCACCGACGCAGCCGGTCATGAAGAGAGCGACCGCGCCGGGATAGGCTTCCTCCAGCGCGTGGCGCACGAAATGCGGATAGTCCGCCGTCCATAGAAGATTGTCGGCGGCAAGCACCACCGGATGGCAGGCATAGGCCGTTATAACGGCGATCATGTCACCCCGTTCGTCGCGAATACGCAGCGTCGGCAGGGAAGCGTCCACCGGTCCGCCGGGATGACGCCGGTTGCGCGCTACCCCCGGGTCGCTCCCCTGCCCCGCCGCCGCCCTGGCCGGCCGGCGGGCTGCGGCGGCCTTGTCGATCGCCGCCACACACGCATCCTCCAGCCGCTCCAGGTAGGTCGGATCGGCAGCCATACTGAGCCTGCCGGTCATGGAAACCGGCCCGCCATGATTGTGGAGTGCCGCGACGACCACGTTTTCGGCAGGGAGCATGCAGCGCTCACGGATGCGCGCGCTCATGCCGGCATCGATGCCGATCACGTCGGCCACGACGACAGCCGTATCTCCGATTACCACCGCGCGTGCCGTCAGCGTATCATGGATACCTTTTGCGGGCAGGCTGCGGGCGGCGAAACCGGACATCAAGAGCCCCGGCGGCGGCGTGATATCGACGACGGCTGCCCCGGCTTTAATCATGCGCAAAACGCCTTCTCGCCATGGACCCAGGCTTCGCGAACCCTGATTTCCCGATCGCCCTGCGACCAATCGAAACGGATGATATCCGCCCGCGCGCCCACCTCCAGCCGCCCTCGTCTGCCCACGAAGCGGCCGGGATTTCGTGTTGCCAGAAGCAAGGCGTCGGCCAGGGATAAGCCGGCCATCTCAGCGGCGATCGCCACATTGGCGGAAAGGGGCAAGCTGGCGCCGGCGAGATAGGGCGTGCCGGCAATACTGATGCGCCCTTCCGGCGAAACCTCGACCTGTCCGCCGACCGGTTGTTCGTAGAGGCCCTGCGGCATGCCGGCAAGCGCTACCATGTCGGAAACGAGGATTGCCCTTTCCATGCCCTTGGCCCGCAACATGGCCTTGAACGTATCCGGCGGCAGATGCCAGCCGTCGGCGATGAAGCTCGCCATCAGACGGTCATCGGCAAGTTGCGCCCAAATGAAATTCGGGTGACGCGGCAGCATGGCCGCAGCCCCGTTGCCGAGATGCGTCGAGAGCACCGCACCCGCCTCCGCGGCTGCGTGAATCTGCCCGGGCGTCGCCGCCGTATGGCCAAGCGCCACATGCACCCCGCGCTTAGTCAAGGCACGGATATAGTCAATGCTGCCCTCATGCTCCGGTGCGATGGTCACCATCGAAACGAGATCGCCGGAAGCCCTCTGCCAGCGATCGAATTCCGCAATCGAGGGTGGCCGGACATGCTTTTGCGGATGGGCGCCGCGCGGACCATCCCTGTCGCAGATCGATGGTCCCTCGACATGCACGCCCGGTACCATCTCAGCGATCAGCCGATGCCCGGCGCGGATCTTGCCGATCGCCTCCAGCGTCTGGAGGATCGACGCTTCCGACGCAGTGATGATGGTTGGCAGCCATACGGTTACGCCGACACTCAGCAACTCCTCGCAGAGCGACAGCATGACGTTCGGCGTAACTTCGCCGTCATTGAGATCGAAGCCCCGGAAACCGTTGATCTGCAGGTCGATCAGCCCCGGTGAGAGAAAATGAGCGCTTGTATTCTCGGCCGCACGAACAGCGGCAATTTTGCCCTCGGCGATGTCGATCGCAATACCTTTGCCGGTGCGCGGATCGATACCGTCGACGGTCGTCATCAGAGCGCCCTCACCCGGCCTTGGAAATCAGCGATGAAGCGATTGTTCGCCTCGTCTCCGCCTGGCGCATTGCCGCTGCGCCAGACGGGCGGCTCGACGCCGCGTTCCACGAGCTTGGCGACCGTGCGGATGACGAGGCAGTTCAGCGTGAAGGCATTGGCGAAGGTGGAGATCGCCGCAATGTTCTCGTTCATCCCCGGCGCCGTTACCACCGCATCGCCGACCGGTACCTTTGTATCGATGGCTATATCGACGATGTCGTGCAGGTTCTGCCTGGTCGGATGGCGCGCGGGGTGTTCCGGCGACGTGCTCGAGGCGTGCAGGCGAGAGCTGACGCCAATGAGAAACGTGCCGCGCCGGCGCGCCTCCAAAGCCGCATCGATCAGTGCCGCATTGATGCCGTAGGCATTCACCAGGATGAGCAGGTCGGTTTCGCCGAGCCGCTGGTTAGCGATGACCACCTTGCCGTAACCGGGCGTGCGCTCGATCGCCATGGAGCGCAGCGCGCCGTTGGAAAGCAGCGTGCCCTCGTCGAGGATCGCGCTGATATGCATCAGCCCGCCGGCGCGGAAGAAGACTTCCTGCGAGGCCAGATTGGAATGGCCACCAGGCCCGTAGATATGCACGAGCCGGTCGGCGGCGATTTGCCCGGCCAGCTTTAGGGCCGCCTGATCGAGCGAAGCCTTTTCCTCCTCCAGCACCCGCCGCATCAAGGCCTGGGTGGAGGCGAAATAACCTTCGCAGAGCGCATCCGCATCGATGACAGGCCCAGGGGCTTCAAGTTCAGGCATCGGGATCGGACCCCTTGTCGATATAGAGAGTGCAGGCGGCGTGAGTACGCAGAGCGCTTGCCGGGCAGTCGGTGCTGAGCGGGCCGTAGAGCGCATTGCGAACAGCATCACGTTTGACGATGCCCGGCACCACGCAGAACAAACGGCTCGCCCGAAGCAGTCGCGGCACCGTCAGTGTGATTGCCTCATGGGGCACGGATGCAAGATCCGGGAAACAGTCGTCATGGACCTGCTGCTGACGGCAGGTTTCATCAAGCTCGACGATCTTGACGTCTAGGGGATCGGAAAAATCGGCAACGGGCGGATCATTGAAAGCGACATGCCCGTTGACGCCGATGCCGAGGCAGACAAAATCGATCGGCGCCGCGTTCAGAAGATCAGAATAGCGACGGATCTCTGCCATCGCATCCGGCTCCGGCTTGATGCGGTGGACGGCGGCAAAAGGCAGCTTGCCGAAGACATGCACGTCCAGCCAATTGCCGAACCGGGCCGGTGAGGACGGCGAAAGGCCGATATATTCGTCCATATGAAAAGCGGTGACGCGGTTCCACTCAATGCCCGGTACCGCGCAAAGGGCGGCAAGCATATCCGCCTGGCTGGGTGCTGCCGCAAATACCATTCGAACATTGGCTTGTTTGCCGAGACGCTCGGCAAGTGCAGCCGCGATATCCGCCGCCGCGGCCGCCCCCATCTTAGCCCGTGTGGCAAAGCTTTCGACCACGAGCCGGTCGAAGATCCGCCGTGTGCTTGGCGAAGGACGAAGGGTGGTTGCGAGGTTCAACGCAGTCTCCATGGCGCATGCGGGGAGATCGGACGGCTTCGCCGCGCCCCGTTGCAGATCCCCATTTTTCTATTGGTGAAAGAGTTCCATGCAACCGGTTGCATGTCAAGTGGATGAATGGCAGTCTTCCGTCTCAAAGTGCCAACTTAAATTGAAGGTTCCGTGGAATTCGTGGTAGTCGAAGCAAAAAAGGGCGAGTTTCCAGAATCCATGATCAAGCGGACCAAGGGCGTCACCATCAGCCAGGTCGCGGAAGCGGCCGGGGTGGCGCGTTCCAGCGTCTCGCGCGCTTTCACCCGGCCGGACATGCTGAGCCCGGAAACGGTGGAGCGGATCATGAAAGCCGCCGAGGCAATGGGCTATGTGCCGAACCATACGGCGCGCGCCCTCAGCACCGGCCGGCACGGCAATATCGGGCTGATCGTGCCGGATATCGCCAATCCGTTCTTTCCGCCGATGATCCAGGCGGCCCAGCTCGAAGCCGACCGTTCGGATTTCTGTATCTTCCTCGGCAATACCGAGGAGAACCCTAAGCAGGAAGACAAACTCGTCGGCCGGTTCGCGGGCCAGGTGGAAGGCCTCGTGCTGGCCTCCTCCCGGCTTTCCGACGAACGCATCCGCGCCCATGCCGGCAAGCTGCCGCTCGTGCTGATCAACCGCGATCTCGACGGGATCCCGCGTGTGCTGATCGATAGCGGTTCGGGTGTGCGGGAAGCGGTCGAGCATCTCGTCAAGCTCGGCCATCGCAAGATCGCCTATGTGAGCGGCCCTTCGACCTCCTGGTCCAACAAGCAGCGGCGTTCGGCCATGCGTGCGGCCGCCTCCGGCCTCGGGGTCGCAGTCGAAACCGTGCCTGCGGTGCTGCCTAGTTATAATTCCGGCCGCAACGCGGTGGGCGCCATCCTCGCCACCGGCGCCACGGCGGCGGTCGCCTTCGACGACCTGACGGCGCAGGGCGTACTTGCAGGGCTGGCGGAAAAGAGCATTTCAGTACCCTTAGATTTTAGCGTGATCGGCTGCGACGACGTGCTCGGTGCCGTTACCTATCCAGCACTCACCTCTGTTTCGAACCGCTCGATGGAGGCCGGTCGGGTTGCCGTATTCCTGCTCCTGGACATGCTGCAATCACGCGCCGTCCGCGATGTGCGCTATGTGCTTGAGACCCACCTGGTCATGCGCGAAACAACAGCGCTTCAGTCGAAAAATTGAACGCACAGGCGCTCCCGCTCGCCCATGGCTGCTGCCGTCAGTCTGCCTTGCGAATCGACATCGCTACATCGGCTTGGATGAACGCACCCGGAGTGAGCGCGGCCAAGCCGAAAGCTTTCTTCTCGCTGTCCGGATAGCGGAGGGCGCCGCCAAGATGCGAGACCGGCTCAAGGCACAGATAGGTCGGCATGCGATGGACAACGAGATAATCCAGTGGCGATTGCCAATTCATCCGCACGATGAGACCGCAATCGACAAGAACGTCCGCACTTCGGGCTCCTGAAAAATGCCGCGTGAATTCGCCTGCCAAGAGCTTGCATTCCGCAGCATATGGTCTTGTCTCGTGCGTCGGAAGGCTGGCACGATCGCTCGCGTGCTCCACAAGCACGTCGCAAAAAACCGGGCGCGACAAGTCCGCCGCGAAATAGGGATGCCATCCGAAACCGGCCGGCATCGTTGCCTTCGCCTTGTTCTGAAGCGAAAGCCGAAGGGCAAGGCCGGCGCTGTCAAGCGTGAAACTCTGCTCCGCCCGGAAATCAAACGGCCAGTCGTCATCCGCCGCATAGTCCAGCACCATCGTCAACGACGTCCGCTCATGCGCTGTCACGCACCATGGCCGCCGGTGAGCCGGACCGTGAAGGGCATCCGGCGGGCTCGTGGGATGCGGCATCACCTGGAACGCTCTTTCCTCGAAGCTGAAGGTTCCGCCTTCGAGCTTGTTGTGGAACGGGAAAAGGGGATAGGCACCACCCTTCGGCCAGTAAAGGGGATCGAAAGGATCCGTTCCCAGGGGAACGAGGACCTCGCCGTGATCCCTGTGTGAAAGGCGAAGCATTCGACCGCCGGCTTTCGGTTGAAAGACGGCGGTCAGCGGGCCGTTTTCCAGAACGACCAAGCCCTCAGGCGAAGGCATACGATCCGTCCGGCCGCTTCGGCACGCGTCGCTGCCAATGCACATAACCGTCCTCGTTCATCGCCTTTTCGTCCATTTCAACGCCCCAGCCGGGCCGATCGGGCCTCAGCTCCAGATAGCCGTCCTTCGGCAGATAGGGATCGGCGACATAGCGGGTTGCATCGATGCGTTTCTCCACCTCGGTGCCGCCATAGACATAGCCCTGGCCGACGGGCAGACGATATTCGAGGATCTTGAAATTCTGCGTGGCGGCGGAAAAGTGGACATTGACGGCCGTTGCCAACGGCCCCATGGGATTGTGCGGCGCCACGCCGACGAAGAAGGCCTCGGCCAGCGTCGCAATGCGACGCATTTCGCTGATGCCGCCGACGACGCAGATGTCGGGCTGGATCAGGTCCGCGCCCTTCACCTGCAATAGGCGCAGGAATTCATAGCGGCTGTAAAGCGACTCGCCGGTTGCCAGCGTGCAGTTCAAACCCTGCTTCAGATCACCCCAGGCTTCGATGTTTTCCGGACGCAGCGGTTCTTCGAAGAAGAGCGGATCATAGGGCGCAAGCGCGTTGCCGAGCTGGCGGGCAGCCGCCGGCTCGAATATCTTGGCATGGGCATCGAAGGCGATCTCATAATCGTCCCGGACGGTTTCGCGCAGCGACCGGAAATAATCGGCCGAGGCCTTCACGACATTGCCCCAACGATGGGCATGCATATCGATCCGCCAAGGGCTGAGCTTGAAGGCCGTGAAGCCCCAATCCGCGTTGAGCCGATCGAATTCGTCTCGGGCAGCAGGTGCGTCCGGTGCCGTATATACGCCCGCATAGACCTTGACGCGATCGCGAACCTCGCCACCCAGCAGTTTGTAGACGGGAACATTGGCAGCCTTTGCCGCAAGATCCCATAGGCAATGATCAAGGGCGGAGATAGCGGCAAGGCCGAGCGCCCCCGGGGGGAAGCGGCTTTGCTGGATCAGCAGATTGATCAGATAGTCGATGCGGGTCGGATCCTGGCCGGCAATGAATGCATAGAGATAGTCGAGCAGAGGCGGCAGGGCCTTGTCGGGACCGTGATTGTAGCATTCGCCCCACCCCGTCAGCCCGTCGTCGGTATCGAGGGCGAGGATGACACGCGGGCGGTCCTTGTCGCGGGTCATGAAAACCCGCATCCGATCGATCTTCATTTTCAATTATCCTCAGATAGTCAGTTTTTGTGGTTTGCCCAGATTTCTAGGGATTGAAGTAGCTGCGCCGCGACAGGCGCATCTGCACATAGAGGCGCTCGCGATGGGAGCCTGCGGTTTCCGGCGCCGGGATCGGGATATTGCCTTCGCTCGGAAAACGGGCGACGAATTCCTCGTCGATATCGCAGCCGAGTCCAGGCGTGTCCGGCACGGCGAGCGACCCATCCTGCTGCACAGGATGCGGCACGATCGTGAGCTGCCGGCCTTCCCAATCATCGTCGAGCCGTTCCAGCATCAGCGCGTTGGGGATTGAAGCCATCAGATGCAGGGCTGCATATTCCGCCACCGGACCGAGCGAGCCGGAATGCGGAGCCATCTGGATGTGATGGGCTTCCGCCATGGCGGCGATCTTCTTCATTTGGGTGAGGCCACCTGCTCGACCCGTATCGGGTTGGATGACGTCGACGAGTTCCTCCTCGATGAGCTGGCGTTCGCCGAAGATCGTCGAGGCGCGCTCGCCCGCTGCCAGCGGCACCTGAGCGGCATCGCGGATGCGGCGGTAACCCTCGAGGTTTTCCGGCGCCAGCGGCTCCTCCACCCAGAGCAGATCATAGGGTTCGAGCGCCCGCGTCAGCCGCGCGGCGTCGGCCGGCGTCAGCCATGGCGGGCCGTGCAGGTCTATGGCGATATCCATGTCGTCGCCCAAACCTTCGCGCAGCATGGCAACCTTTTCCACCGGATCGGCAAGACCGCTGCACTTGATCGCCTTAATGCCGCGCTGCCTGAGCTCTCGCGCCCGTTCGACGGAATTGGCATGCGAATAGATCGGGATGCGATCGCGCAGCTTGCCGCCGAGCAGCATCCAGACGGGGACGCCGAGCGCCTTGCCCTTGATGTCCCACAGCGCCATGTCGATGCCGGTCATGGCGCCTCCGCCGACCGTGCCGAGCATGCCATGCCCCATCATCGCCACCTGTATCTTCTGCCACATCTTTTCCGTGTGGAGCGGATCTTCCCCGATCAAGAGCGGCGCGAGGTCCTTGATCGCGGTTTCGATCACGCGCGGCCAGCCCGAGCACTCCCCGACGCCGGTAATGCCTTCGTCGGTCTCGATCTTAAGAAATAGCCAGTTGCGGGTTCCTGCAAACGGCTGCTCGGCCTTGGAAAGCGGCACCCCTTGCCGTGCGCCCACGTCCGGAGCTCCCGCCCGCATCAGAAACGTTCGGATACCGGTGATCTTCATCGTGCTGCTCCTCCATTCGTGATGGCTGCCACGTTCGGCGCGGCGGGTTCGACGTAACGGAACCGCCGTGAACGATCGCGGTCCCGAGGATCAGGTCGCGGAATAGCCGAGATGAGCGCCTGGGTGTAGGCATGATCCGGCGCGTTGCAGACCTTGTCCGCCTCGCCCACCTCCACCAGTTTGCCGCGATACATGACGCCAACGCGGTCGCACATATAGCGGATGACGCCGATGTCATGGCTAATGAAGATGTAGGCGAGGCCGAGCTCATCCTGCAGACGCATCAGGAGATCGAGCACCTGGAAGCGCACGGAAACGTCGAGCGCGGACGTCGCCTCGTCCGCGACGATGATGCGCGGATTGAGGGTGATCGCGCGCGCTATGCCGATGCGCTGGCGCTGGCCGCCCGAGAAGGCATGTGGATAACGCTCGCGCGTGGCCGGGTCGAGGCCTACCTGCTCCATGAGATGGCAGACGCGCTCGTCGAGTTCCTTGCCCCTAGCGACGCCGTTGACCAGCAATGGCTCCCCGATCACCTGGGAAACCGTCATGCGCGGGTTGAGCGAGCCGAACGGGTCCTGGAAGACCATGCGCAGCTCGCGGCGTGCCGTTTTCAACTCCGCACCTTCGATCCTGGCAAGATCGATGGTCTTGCCATCGGACCGGCGGTAGCGAATTTCACCGGCGGTCGGGTCGTAAAGCCGCATGATCGAGCGGCCCATGGTGGTCTTGCCTGAGCCGCTTTCGCCGACGATGCCGAGTGTCTCGCCGGGGAGCAGCGAAATGGACACCTCGTCCAGCGCCTTCATGTCGCCGAACTGCATGGAAAGCCCACGAATGTCGAGGATCGGCTCTGCGCTGGTATCAAGCGGCGGTCTGGCGAGGCGGATTTCGGCCTTCTGCTCCAGCTTCAGCACCGAGCCTATCAGCATGCGCGTATAGGGATCCTTCGGCGCATGGAAGATCTCATCCACCGGTCCGTATTCCTTGGCCACCCCATGATGCATCACCAGAACGTCGTCAGCGATCTGGGCGACCACGCCCATGTCGTGGGTGATGAACAGCACGGCCATGCCATGTGCCTTCTGGAGCCGCGAAATGAGATCGAGGATCTCCGCCTGCGTCGTGACGTCCAGCGCCGTGGTGGGCTCATCGGCGATGAGAAGCTGGGGCTTGCAAGCCAGTGCCATGGCGATCATCGCGCGTTGACGCATGCCGCCGGAATATTGGAAGGCGTAGCGATCGATCGCCTTGTCCGGATTGGGAATCTCGACCTGGCGCAGCAGGGAGATAGCCTCCTTGCGCGCCTCCGCCTTGCTCATGTTCAGATGCAGGCGAAGTACCTCCGTAATCTGATCGCCGACGGTATGGACCGGCGAAAGCGACGACATCGGCTCCTGAAAGATCATGGCGATGTCCCGTCCCCGAACCGAGCGGATCGTCTTTCCCCGCGGATCGAGTTTGGCCAGATCGAGCGAGGTGCCGTCCTGACGATTGAGCATGATCAAGCCTGAGGCGATGCGGCCGGGAGCATCGATGATCTGCAGGATGGATCGGGCGGTTACGGATTTGCCCGACCCGCTTTCTCCCACGACGCAAAGCGTCTTGCCGGGCTCGATGGAAAAGGAGAGATCGTCGACCGCCTTGAAGATGCCGGTGCGCAACGGGAATTCCGTCACCAGGTTCTTGACTTCGAGCAGCGGCTTGCGCGGCGCAAGGGTGAGGATATCGGTCATCGGCACCTCATTTATTGTAGGGATCGGCTGCGTCGCGCAGACCATCACCGAGGAGATTGAGCGCCATGACGGCAATAACGACGGCGAGCCCTGGCATGAAAAGCCATGGCGCAGTCGCAATCGAACGGATGTTCTGCGCCTCGCGCAACAGCACGCCCCAGGAGATGGTCGGAGGCTGCAGGCCAAGACCGAGGAAGGAAAGCGACGTTTCCGCAAGGATCATCGCCGGCACGGCGAGGGTGACGGAGGCGATGACGTGGCTCGAGAAGCTCGGCAGCATATGCCGGAAAATGATGCGGCTTTCGGGCACGCCGTCGAGGCGGGCTGCAGCGACGAATTCCTCCGTCCTCAGCGACAAAAAGCGCCCGCGCACGACGCGGGCGAGCTGCGCCCAGCCGGTGAAGGACAGGATGATGGTGATCATCAGGTATTGCAGCGTCGCCGGCCAACCTTGCGGAAGGGCCGCAGCAAGCGCGAGCCAGATCGGAATGGTCGGCAGCGACAGCACGAAATCGATCACCCGCTGCATGACGAAATCGATGCGACCGCCGTAATAGCCGGAAATGCCGCCGAGAACGATGCCGAGCAGCAGCGACAGGCAGACGCCGACGAGACCGATGGAAAGCGACACCTGGGCGCCTTGCACAACGCGGCTGTAGACGTCGCGACCAAGGCGATCGGCCCCGAACAGGAAGAGAGGCCTCGCCTTGTCGGCGGATGCGACGAGATGGATGTCGGTTTCAAACAGACCGAGCACCGAATAGGTGTAGCCGCGCCCGAAGAAGGTGACCGGAACCTTCCTCGACGTGTCCTCGATATAGATCGCGGCAAGCGTGTTCGGATCGCGCGTCAGCCGCATCGGATAGTAGTGCGGCCCGAACTCGATGCCATTCGACGTATCGAAGAAATGGATCTTCTGGGGCGGGTGGAAGGTCGCGCGGGCATTCTGCGCGGTCGGATCGTTGATGGCGAAAAAACCGGGCACCAGGGCCACGACATACATGGCAACCGTGACGACCAGCGCCGCCATGGCGAGCTTGTGTCGTTTGAAGGCCCACCAGATGAGCTGCCATTGCGAGGCGACGGCAGCGCGATCGGGACGGATATTGGCAATGGAGACGTCGACCATCGGATGCCCTCCTATTCGAGCCGGATGCGCGGATCGACCAGCGCAAGCAGAATGTCGCTGATGAGCGAGCCGATGAGGGTGAGCGCACAGATCAGGAGAACGAAGGCACCGGCAAGGTACATGTCCTGCGCCATCAGCGACTGCAGCAGCAGAGGTGCCGCTGTCGGCAGGTTGAGGACGATCGCCACGACCACCGAACCCGAGATCAGGTTCGGCAACAGCCAGGCGATCGTCGAAATGAACGGGTTGAGCGCGATGCGCAGCGGGTATTTCGTCAGCAGCCGGAATTCCGACAGTCCCTTGGCCCGCGCCGTCGTGACATAGGGTTTCGGCAGCTCGTCCAGCATGTTGGCGCGCATGACGCGGATCAGGCTTGCCGTGGAGGAAACCGCCAGGATCGCCACCGGCAGCCACAAATGCGTAAGCAGATCGAACATCTTTCCGATGCTCCAGGAAGCCGTTTCGTATTCAGGGGAAAAGAGACCGCCGACATCCTGTCCAAATTCGACGGCAGCGACGTACATCAGCACCAGCGCCAGCAAGAAGGACGGAATGGACAGGCCGAAGAAGGTGAAGGCAGTGAATGCATAATCGCCGATCGAGTATTTCTTCACGGCGGAGTAGACGCCGATCGGCAAGGCGATGGCCCATGTCGCGAGTAGGCTTGCCACCGCCAGGACGAGGGTAAGCGCCATGCGCTCCCAGATGAGGCCGGAAACGGGCTGCTGCCATTCGAAGGAGATGCCGAAATCGCCGCTCGTGACGATGCCCCATATCCATTTGAGATACTGCACCAGCATCGGCTGATCGAGCCCGAAACGTTCGCGCAATTGTGCCGCGGTGTTCTGGTCGACGACCTCGTTGGATGAGGCAAGCGTGGCTATGTACGTCGTGACGAAGTCGCCGGGCGGAAGCTGGATCAGCACGAAAGCCAGGAAGCTCACGGCAAACAGCGACGGTATCATCCACAGAAGTCGCTTGATGATGAATTTCAGCATGGGCACACCCGCATTCAGGTTTGCACGGCGCATCAAACGGGACCAGGAGGCCTGCTCGACGGGCCGCAACGGACTTCACGGGCGCCGCCACTGTTGTTGCGACGGCGCCCGTGAACAAGATCAACTTGTGAAGGTGAACTGCTGCGGGAGTGCCGGACCCGGGTTTGGCCAGGACCAACTATCCGGCTGTTTCTCCGGCACATTGCGGAGATTGTTGCGGATGACGCCGAAGCCGCCGACGGCCATGCAAATCCCCATGACCTCGAAGTCTTCCGCGGCAAGATCGAAGATCTGCTTCATGATCGCCCCGCGCTTGTCGAGATCGGCGGTGGAGCGGGCCTCGTCGAAGAGCTTCATGCGCGTCTTCTGGCTTTCGGGCGGTTCCTCGCCCTCCTTGCCATTTGAAGTGTACCAGAGCGTCCAGGGTATGGCGTAGCGCGAGCCTTGCGGATGGAAGGCGAAATAGTCGCGCGGATCGAGCATCGGATCGAGCCCTCCCGGACCAGGCCAGACCTGCGCATCATGGGCATTGTCATCGCCACGGGTATAGTAGAGGGCGCGCTCGATCGTATTGACCTTGATGTCGATGCCGATCTGCGTCCAATGCGACTTAACAAGCTCCAACACGTCGACAAGATCCGGATAAAGCGTCGGGATGACGTCGATCGCGAAGAATATGGGCTGCCCGTCCGAGCGAAGGCGGATGCCGTTGCCGTTCTTCTTGTCCAGCCCGATCTGGTCGAGCATGGCATTCGCCTTGTCCGGATCGTATTCGGTGAACTGGCGGGCCAGTTGCTCGTGATACCACGGATGCCCCGGGCGCGGCCCGGTCTGATAACCTTCGCTCTGCGCGAAATAGATGATGTCGATGATCTCCTGGCGGTTAATGCCGATCGACAGCGCCTGACGGAAGGACTTGTCCGCGAATATCTTTCGCAGCTCCGGATCCTTGTGGGTCATGTTCAGATAAAGCGAGCATTGCTGGGCCGCCGACGGCACCAGCGATAACAGCCGGTAGTCGCCTTTCTCCATGTTCTGGGAAAGAGTCGGCTTGTTCGCAAGGCTGTTGATATGCCGTTCCTGAATGTCGATCTTGCCGGAAATGACGTTGAGCATCAGCGACTCGACGTCCTGCGAAATGCCGAAGTTGAGTTCGTCGATATAGGGAAGCTGATTGCCTTCGGTATCGACCTGCCAGAAATAGGGATTACGTTCCATGACGACGCGGGTCGCGCCGCCGGAATAGGGTTCCTTGACCACCCAGGGATCGAGCGTCGGCTTCTCGACATTGCTCCAGCGCGACGGGATCTCGATGTCGCCGCACTTGGCGCGGAAAAGTTCCGTCCAGCCAGCGGCGCCCGCTGCCTTCACGTCCGCATCGAGATTGGAATTATACTTCGGCAGGAACTTGCTGCAGTAGTGCTTGGCAAACAGCGTCGGGTGCTGGCCGAGCGGAGTGGCCAGGTTTTCGAGGTAGAGCGCATTGGCCGCCGCGAAGGTGAATTTGACGGTGTAGTCATCCATCTTCTCGACCACGACCGGCTTGCCGGCCACCACGATCTGGGCCGGCGGCGCGCTGTAAAGCTCGTTGTTCTTGACGACATCCTCGATGGCGAAGACGACATCGTCGGCGGTGAACGGATGACCGTCCGACCAGCGCACGCCCTGGATCAGATGGAAGGTGAATTGCGATGCGTCTTCGTTCGTTTCCCAGCGCTCGGCCAGATTAGGCAGGACTTCCGTGAAGTCCATGTTCCAGCGCACCAGCCCCTGATTGCCCACCATGCGCAGGATGCCGTTATGGTCCGATGACCCCCTCAGCCCGCGCCGCAGCGTTCCGCCATAGGTCCCCACTTTCTCGTAGGGCGTCACGATCATCGGCTTTTTCGGCAGGCGCTCCGCAAGCGGAGGCAGCTTTCCCTCCTTGGCAAGCTGCGCCAAGGCCGGCGCTTCGCCGCCGGCCGCGGCCGCACGCCCGGCAAGGGACAGCGCCGCCACGCCAGCCATGCCGCCGAGCACCGCGCGGCGTGTCACGCCGCGAGACAAGATTTCATCGCGCATTGATTTCCTCCCCATATTGGACCGAAAGGACGGACGTCCTTTGATCAATGACGACGGCTCCCAAACCGCCGCGCAACGCCCTCCTCGACGTCACGAAGAACGATAGACACGTTCTCAGATAATTACAAGAGTTGACAGATATTAACAGATTTAGTAGCCCTCATGCCCGAAAGTTAAGAACCGGGCGACACCTGCCTCCCGACTGCCAGGCGAGAAATCGGATGCAGAAATTCCGCCGCAACCGGCAGCAGAAGGGACGATCATGAGACTGGCAACCGGCACCGACATGGGCAGGGCCGCAACGCGCTTCAGCGACATCATCTACGAAAAGATCGTGGGAATGATCGTCGACGGAAGTTTTCCGGTAAACGAGAGACTGCCGGCAGAAGCCAGGCTTGCCGAGACCTTCGGGGCTTCCAGACCCGTGGTCCGCGAAGCGCTCGAGCGTCTGAGGGCGGATGGTCTGGTCGTGTCGCAGAAGGGATCCGGTTCCTATGTCAGGCAACGGCCGGACTCCTCCATGCTCACCATGGTGCCGGTCGGCTCGCTTGCCGATGTCCAGCGGTTCTTCGAGTTCCGCGCAGGGCTGGAAGCCGAGGCCGCACTGCTGGCGGCGCGAAACTGGCAGCCTGCCGACAAGGACCGGATAAGCGCTGCCCTGTCAGCGATCGAGCAGTGTCTGCGGAGCGGCAAGCTTGGGGCGGAAGAGGACCAGGCGCTGCATGACGCGATCGCAAGAGCGACGGACAACCAGTTCCACATAACGGTAAGGGAGTGGTTCCGCCCACACTTTGCCATCGGCCATTCGGTAACCCGCAGCCTCAGCCTCAAGCGGACGCCGGACCAGATACGCAGCGTCCAGGACGAGCATGCGGTGATCGTCGAGGCGATATTCGCACGACAGGAAACCGAGGCCTACCAGGCGATGAAGGCGCACATATTGAACGCTCGGGCCCGCATGTTCCAAGGCGTCTGAGTTCGATCGGGAGGGGAATGAACATGAGTATCGCAAATCTTCGTCAGGCACTCACGGGTGTGTCGGGCGTTCCCGTGACAGCCTATGATGCGGACGGCGAGGTCGATCCGCGGGTCACATCAGCGGTCTATGCCCGCGTGGCGGCTGCCGGCATCCACAACATCGTCGCCGCCGGAAACACGGGCGAGTTCTATGCCCTGACGCCGAGCGAAATCCGCAAGGTTTTCGAGGCTGCCATATCCGGCGTGAGCGGCAGAGCCCCGGTCACCGCGGCCATCGGCCGATCCCTGCGCGAAGCGATCTCCATGGCCAAGGATGCCGCTTCCATGGGCGCAACGGCGGTCATGGCGCATCAGCCGGTCGATCCGTTTGCGGCGCCGGCCGCCCAGATCGACTATTTCCGCAATCTCGCCGATGCCTCGTCATTGCCGCTGGTCGCCTATGTGCGCGCCGACGGCTTCAGCGTTCCCGACATGGTCCGTCTGGCAGGCCATGCCAATATCGCCGGCATCAAGTTTGCCACGCCGGACCTCATGCTTCTCTCGCGCGCAATCGCCGCATCTGACCCTGCCGGCGCCCTGTTCGTCTGTGGCCTTGCCGAAAGCTGGGCGCCCAGCTTCACGTCGGCCGGGGCGCGGGGTTTCACATCCGGCCTCGTCAATGTCGCCCCTCATCTATCGCTTGCCGTGCACCGCGCACTGGCGAGCGGCGATTACGAAACGGCGCGCGCGATCGTCAACCAGATCGAGCCCTTCGAACGGATGCGGACGAAGTTCCGCAATGGCGCGAACGTCACCGTCGTCAAGGAAGCGGTCACGCATTCAGGCCTTGATGTCGGTCCCGTTCGCGTTCCCGGCCTGCCACGGCTCGATGCGGAGGACCGTAAGGAGCTGTTTGCCCTGCTCAAGGGATGGGAGGAGACCGGACACGTTCGAGAGGCAGCCGTAGGAGCGAGCGGCTGAGAACCTTTCAGGTTCGCATATTCGCATGAATGAGCATGAATGCGCGGTGATGGCCGCGCGATAAGATTGGGAGGTCTTAACGATGCTGAAGAACCTATTCGCAACACTTGCGGTCACCGCCGCCATGTTCACCGCCCTGCCGTCATGGGCGGCTTCCCCGCCCAATATGCTGGTGATCGGCACCAACCTGACGGGCATCCGCACGCTCGACCCGGCGCAGAACAATGCCCGTACCGTTTCCGAGCTGATTTCCAACCTCTATGACAATCTCGTCCAGCTCTCACCGGACGACCTGCAGACGCTGAAGCCGATGCTTGCCACCGAATGGAAGGTTTCGGAGGACGGCAAGCTCATCACCCTCACCCTGCGCGATGATGCGGTCTTTCAGAGCGGAAACAAGGTCACCGCGGAAGATGCCGCCTGGTCCATCCAGCGCGTCATCAAGATGGGCCAGGTCGGCTCGACCGATATCGCGCTCTGGGGCTTTACGCCTGAAAACGTCGATCAGCTGGTTCGGGCAAAGGACGATCATACGCTGGAAATCGAGCTGCCGCAGCCGGTCAGCAGCGACCTGGTTCTCTATTCGCTCGCCGGTTCCTCGATCGGCATCGTGGACAAGAAGACGGCGATGTCACATGAGGCCAATGGCGATTTCGGCGGCGCCTGGCTGTCGGCCAATTCCGCCGGCAGCGGCCCATTCACGCTCGCCCAGTGGCGCCCGAACGACGTTGCAATCTTCAACGCCCAGCCGGATTACTGGGGCGGCAAGCCGGCAATGGCGCGCGTCGTTGCCCGCCATATCCCGGAATCGGGCAATCTTCGCCTACAGCTCGAAGCCGGCGACGTCGACGTCGGACATTATCTCGCCAGCGGCGATCTCGATGCGCTTTCCAAGAGCGAGGATATCGTTATCGACAGTGTTCCAGGCCTCGGTTTCTACTACGTCGCCCTCAACCAGAAGGACCCCGATCTTCAGAAGCCCAAGGTCCGCGAAGCCTTCCAGCACGCTTTCGACTGGAAGGCCATTGCCGACAATATCATGCGCTATACCGGCTTCCCCTGGCAGTCGATGATCCCGCGCGGCATGATCGGAGCTCCGACCGAGGTGGTCGATCGGTACAATTACGATCCGGCCAAGGCCAAGCAGCTCTTGGCTGAAGCGGGCTATCCGAATGGGCTGAAAAAGGTGCTCAATCCGTCCGGCGCTCCGACGCTCCCCTTCGCCGAGGCCCTGCAGGCCAGCGCGCGAGCCGCAGGCATAGAGCTCGATCTCGTGCCGGGCGAGTTCACGCCGGCCTTCCGCGAGCGGAAATACGAAGTCCTGCTCGGCAATTCCGGTGCCCGCCTTCCCGACCCTTTCGCGGTGGCGACGCAATATGCCTATAACCCGGACAACAGCGATGAGGCCCGCCTTGGCAGCTATTATCTCTGGCGCACGGCAATGAAGGTGGATGAGCTCAACGGGCTGGTCGACCAGTCGATGAAGGAACGCGACACCGCCAAACGCACGGAGATCTTCAAGAAGATCGACACCATCTACGGCGGCATGAATTCACCGCTGATGATCTTCTTCCAGCGCACCGACCCCTATGTCATGCGCGCCAATGTCAAAGGTTACCAAGGCCATACGACATGGTCGACGCGTTGGCATGACGTGACGAAGGAGTAAGCGACGTGGCAAGCGCCGATCTCCAATCGGAACGGGATCCGAACCGGAACATCGACGCCTTCGCAGCGGCGTCGCCACACCCGATCCTGATAACGTTGCGACGCCTGGCAGGGCGCGTGGTGGCGATCGTCACCACGCTGCTCGGGCTCCTCTTCCTGACCTTCTCCATGGGACGGCTGCTCCCGGCCGATCCCGTCCTCGCCATCACGGGAGCCGAGGTCAGCAAGGAGGTCTATGACCGCGTCTACAGAGAACTAGGCCTCGACCAGCCGATCTGGATGCAGTTCCTGACCTATGTGCGCAACGTGGCAACCGGCGATCTCGGCAGATCGACGACCACCGGCCAGCCGATCCTCAGCGATCTCCTGACCATTTTTCCCGCAACCATCGAGCTTGCCCTGGTCGCCATGGTCGTCGGCATCGTGGTAGGCGTTCCGCTTGGCATCATCGCCGCGGTCCGCCGTGGCTCGATCATCGACCATATCGTCCGCATTCTGGCGTTGGCCGGACATTCCGTCCCGATCTTCTGGACCGGACTGATGGCTCTGTTCATCTTCTACGCGAAACTTCGCCTGGTCGGAGCTTCCGGACGCATCGACGTGTTCTACGAAGGCCTCGTCACCCCGGTTACCGGCTTCCTGCTGATCGACTCGGCCCTTCAGGGCCAGTGGGAGGTCTTCAGGAATGCGCTCAGCCACATCATCCTGCCAGGATCCATTCTCGGCTATTATTCCGTCGCCTATATCAGCCGCATGTCGCGCTCGTTCATGCTGGAGCAGTTGGGACAGGAATACATCCTCACAGCCAAGGCGAAGGGGCTTGGGCGACGCCAGGTCGTGTGGCGGCATGCCTTCAGGAATATCCGCGTCCAGTTGCTCACGATCATGGCGCTGACCTTCGGCGGCCTACTGGAGGGAGCCGTTCTGATCGAGACCGTCTTCGGATGGCCGGGGCTCGGGCAATATCTCACACGTGGTCTTCAGATGAATGACATGAATGTGGTGATGGGTGCGGTGCTGACCATCGGCGCCGTCTTTTTGACCATCAACATGATTTCAGACGTGCTCTATCGCATTCTCGATCCGAGGACACGGTGACAAGATGACAATTCCGATCGAACAGACGAACCGTTCCGAGCCTGGCGGCTTTCGCCAATGGCTGCTGGCGCCCGAACCCGAGGGTTTGTTTCAATCGTCCGTCCAGCAGTTCTACCAGGGCTGGCTCAAGTTCCGGCTGCATCCGCTCGGCCTCGTCGGCCTGGCGGTCATCATTCTGCTCATACTCGTGGCCGTTGCCGCACCGGTGCTGACGCAATACGACCCGATCGTCCAGGATATGGCGAGCCGATTGGCGCCTCCATCGGCGGAGCATTGGCTCGGCACCGACAATTTCGGTCGCGACGTCTTTGCACGCATCATCTATGGCGCGCGCACGACGCTCTACATCATCATCCTCGTCACCGTGATCGTCGCCCCGATCGGCCTTTTGATCGGCACCTGTTCAGGGTATTTCGGCGGAGTCGTCGACGAGATATTGATGCGCATCACCGATATCTTCCTGTCCTTCCCAGGCCTGGTACTGGCGCTCGGTTTTGCCGCGGCGCTCGGTCCCGGCATCACCAATGCGATCATCGCGATTTCGCTGACGGCCTGGCCGCCGATCGCCAGGCTCGCGCGTGCGGAAACGCTTAGCCTGCGCAACGCCGATTTCATCGCAGCCGTCCGCCTGCAGGGCGCGTCATCCATGGCCATCATCACCCGTCACATCCTGCCGATGTGCATTCCGTCGGTAATCGTGCGTGTGACCCTGAACATGGCCGGGATCATTATCACGGCCGCTGGCCTTGGCTTTCTCGGCCTCGGCGCGCAGCCGCCATGGCCGGAATGGGGCGCCATGGCCGCCACCGGCCGTGAATTCATGCTGGACAGCCCTTGGGTCATCGCGGCGCCCGGCATCGCTATTGCGCTCGTCAGTCTTGCCTTCAACCTCGTCGGCGACGCCCTTCGCGACGTACTCGATCCAAGGGGTGGCGAATGACAGATTCACTCATCGATATCCGCAATCTGGAGATCGCCTTCGGCGGCGGCGCGGTGAAAGCCGTGCGCGGCGTAAGTTTTACTCTTGGCCAGGAGAAACTCGGGATCGTCGGCGAATCCGGATCGGGCAAGTCCACCGTCGGCCGCGCGATCATGAAACTGTTGCCCCCGACCGCGAAGGTCACGGCCGAACGAATGATGTTCAAGGACGTGGACCTGTTGAGCGCCAGCGAGCAGAAGATGATGACCGTGCGCGGGCGGCAGATCGGATTGATCCTTCAAGATCCCAAATACTCGCTCAATCCCGTCATGCGCATCGGCGAACAGATTGCAGAAACCTACCGTCTGCATGTTCCCAAGGCGAGCGCGAAGCAAGCGAACGAGCAAACGCTGTCGATGTTGACCGCGGTACAGATCCGCGATCCCGAACGAGTAGCACGGCTTTACCCGCATGAAATATCGGGCGGCATGGGCCAACGCGTCATGATCGCGATGATGCTGATCGCCGAACCCGATGTTCTGATCGCCGACGAGCCAACTTCGGCTCTCGATGTCACCGTTCGGCTCGAGGTGCTGGGCCTATTGGAAGAGCTCGTCGAACGGCGCAATCTCGGCCTGATCTTCATCAGCCACGACCTCAACCTGGTTCGGCATTTCTGCGATCGCGTGCTCATCATGTATGCGGGACGGATCGTCGAGACCTTGGAGGCGAGAAACCTCGCGAACGCGAAACACCCCTATACGCAGGGCCTGCTTGCATCGCTTCCATCGATCGAGGAGCCCCCTGCCCGGCTGCCGGTCTTGAAGCGTGAGCGCTCCTGGCTGGACGATACCGCCACGGAGACGCGCGCATGATCGAAGTCGAAAACCTCACGATACGTTTCGGTGCGGGCAAGAAGCCGGTCGTCAGCAATTTCAATCTCGCCATCGAGCCAGGCATGGCATTCGGCCTGGTCGGGGAATCCGGTTGCGGCAAGTCGACGGTCCTGCGTGCAATCTCCGGCCTCAACCCGAATTACGAAGGGCAGATCAAGCTGGACGGCAAGATATTGGACCATCGGCGGGAGCGTTCATTCTTCCGCCAGGTTCAGATGGTGTTTCAGGATCCATATGGCTCCTTGCACCCTCGCAAGACGATCCGCTCCCAGCTTAAGGAGCCTCTACGCAATCAAGGTATTTCGGCAAAATCGACGAGCCTTGATGATGCCCTGCAGGCGGTCGGCCTCGATCCGGTGCTGAGCTACCGTTTCCCACATCAATTATCGGGCGGCCAACGGCAGCGCGTCGCCATCGCTCGTGCACTCGTTCTCAATCCAGCGATCCTGTTGCTCGATGAGCCGACCTCGGCGCTCGACGTTTCGGTCCAGGCGGAAATTCTCAATCTCCTGCAGGATCTGCGCACGGAGCGTGGTCTTACCTACCTGCTCGTCAGCCACGATCTCGCTGTCGTCTCGCACATGTGCTCGCGCATCGCGATCATGGAAGCCGGCGAGGTGGTGGAGGAGACTGATATCGAGAACCTCCGGAAAGGCACCATTAAACATCCCTATTCCCAGCGGCTTCTCGGCGCGAGCAGGAGGTACGGCAAGAGCGCCTGACGCTGTCGCCACCTCCGACATTATGCATGTTTACAGCTAACATGTTAGTGATATAGGGTGACGATGTCAGTTTGGAGGAGCGGGCATTGAAAACGAGATTCGGCCTATCGGCAGCACTTACGACCCCTTTTGATGATGGGGGCGAGATCGTCCTGCCCCTCATGACGGAGCATGCGAAGCGTTGCCTGGAAGCCGGCTGCGATAGCATCACGCTGTTCGGCACCACGGGTGAAGGCAGCTCGATCGGCAACAGGGAACGCGCTTCGACTTTGGAGGCGTTCGCCCATGCCGGCATAGCGCCGGAAAGATTGGTCGTCGGCGTTCTGGTCGATGCCGCGCACGACGCGGCCGAACAGGCCGCCCAGGCGCTGGACGCCGGAGTGCGCAATATTCTTCTGGCTCCGCCATCCTATTTCAAGAACGTCGCCGACGACGGCGTCTTCGAATGGTATTCGAAAGTGTTCGCCCTGCTCGGCGCCAAGGCGCGCGACATCATCCTCTACAACATCCCCTCGGTGACGATGGTCGGGATCTCCGTGGAACTGGTCGGCCGCCTGCGCAACGCCTTTCCCACGGCAGTTGCCGGGGTGAAGGATTCAGGTGGCGACTGGCCCTATACGGAACGACTGCTCAAGGAGCATGGCGATCTCACCATCCTCATTGGGGACGAGCGCCATCTGGCGCAGGGCACGCGTCTCGGTGGGCAGGGCGCCATTTCGGGAATGGCCAACATATTCCCGCGGGAGATCGGCGCCATGGCGGTCGACGGCCGGGACGACGAGCGCGTCATCAGCCTGGTCGAGGAGCTCCTGACCCTCCCCGTGACGCCGGCCGTCAAGGCCCTGGTTGCCCAGGCAAGCGGCAACCAGGTATGGCTGAATGTGAGGCCGCCTCTGGTAACGATTCCATCCGAAGGACGCGAGCGGATTGCGCGCTCCTTCGAAAAGGCGTTCTCGCCCAAGGCAGCCTGAGGTCAAATAGGAGCGCATCGCGTGGATGAAGCCGGCGAGCAGGTGAGATTGAGGGAAAAAGCGTATGAAAGCTTCACGCGCCACCTGCTGGCGCGGGATGTGCGTCCCGGTCAGTTCATCTCCCAGCGCCGTCTTGTCGAGCTGACCGGCCTGACACTTGGGGCCATCCGTGAACTCATTCCGAGGCTAGAGGCCGAGGGGCTGATCAAGACCGTGCCCCAGCGCGGACTGCAGATCGCCCATATCGATATTCACCTCATCCGGGAGGCATTCCAGTTCCGCCTGATTCTGGAAAAGGAGGCGGTGGCGCTCTTCACCCGCAGTGCAAGCGACGCCGAAGTGCAGCGTCTGCTGAAGCAGCACCGTGATATCGCCGAGGAGCTTGCGGCCGCCGGCCCCTCGCCCGAGCTCGAACAGCGCGCCCAGGTGACGGACTGGGGGATGCATGATGCGTTCATCGATGCCATGGGCAATTCGATCATCTCCAATGCCTATAGGGTCAACTCGATCAAGATGCGGCTGATCAATCAGGAGCGTTTCCGCATCGAGGGCCGGGTGGGACCCGTCATGAAGGAACATCTTTTGGTTCTCGAAGCGATCGAAAGGCGATCGGTAGAGGATGCGGTCCGGTGCCTCGCGGCACATATTTGCAATGCCAGGGACCGCGCACTGGCAGTATGAACGTCAACGGGCCACGCGAGGAGGCGTGGCCACCAAAGGAGGACAGGGTATGACGATTTCGATTCTCAAACCGACACGACGCCAGTTCCTGGCTGCAAGCGTGGCGATCAGTGGTACGGCGCTCATCGGCAGCCGTCCAGCTTCCGCCGCGGTCGACTGGAAGCGCTTTGCGGGCACCACGCTCGACGTGAACTTGGTCAAGAGCCCGCGCAGCGAGATCATCTTAAAACACCTGTCGGAATTCGAGGAACTGACCGGCATCAAGGTCAACGCGGAAGCCACGCCCGAACAGCAGCAACGGCAGAAGACCGTCATCGAGCTGAGCACCGGCAGGCCAAGCTTCGATGTCGTACATCTGAGCTATCACGTGCAGAAGCGGCAGTTCGAGAAAGGTGGATGGTTGGCTGATATCAGCGGCTTCATGAAGGACCCGTCGCTGACCGATCCGTCACTGGTGGAAGGTGATTTTGCCGAAGCCGGTCTGCTCTTCGCCAAGGATTCCGACGGCACGATGCGCTCGCTGCCCTTCTCTGTGGATTACTGGATCGTCTACTGGAACCGGGAGCTTTTCGAAAAACACGGCCTTTCCTACCCTACATCGTTCGATGAGCTGGTTGCGGCCGCGGAGAAGATAACCGACCCCTCCAGCAACACCTACGGCTTCGTGGCACGCGGCCTCAAGAACGCGAATACGCCGGTGTGGACCTCGTTGATGCTCGGCTATGGCGCAACCCCGATCAGCGCGGATGGGAAAGTGCAGGCCACATCGAAGGAGGCTGTGGAAGCCGCCAAGCTTTACCAGCGCCTGATGACGAAAGCCGCCCCTCCCGGCGTCTCCGGCTTCAACTGGGCGGAGGCGCAATCCGCCTTCCTGCAGGGCAGGATCGGCATGTGGTTCGACGGCGTCGGCTTCGCGCCGCCGATCGAAGATCCGCAGAAATCCCGCGTCGTCGGCAAAGTGGGCTATGGGGTCATTCCCAAGGGGCCGGCCGCGCAGGCAGCGGGCACTTTCGGCGACGGCATAGGTGTGGTCGAAGCCAGCACCAAGAAGGAAGCCGGCTATCTCTTCTGCCAATGGGTGATCTCGCATGACATGGGCGCTCGCCTGCTGCAGGCTGGCGCAGGCGTGCCCTATCGCCAGTCTATCCTGGAAGACGCCAAGGTGCGCGAAGGTGTGAAGATGCCCGGCGAATGGCTGGACGCCGTCGTCGCTTCGGGCAAGGTCTCCCGTCTCGCCCTTCCGGTCATTATCCCGGTCACCGAGTTCCGCGACATCTACGGCGTGGCCCTCACCAACATGATCGGCGGAGCCGACCCGGAAGCCGAACTCAAGAACGCAACCGCGCAGTTCGAACCGGTTCTGGCGCGAAGCGAGGGATAATGGCGTCCGTGAGCATCGATAATCCGATGACGCGGGGCAAGCAGGAGAAAAGGAGCAAGCCTTCACGGCTTGCTCCCAACTATTGGCCCTTCGTCCTGCCCGCCCTGATCGTGATCGCGGCCGTGATCGTATTTCCCTGGGTCTTCACCTTGTGGATGAGCGTCAATAGCTGGACGCTCGGCCAACCTCGCGTCTTCGCAGGCCTTGCGAACTATATGCGCCTGGCGCAGGACACCCGCTTCTGGGAATCGTTGTGGCATACGGCGGTCTACACGGCTCTCTCCGTGGTCCTGCCCCTGTTTCTCGGCACGCTGGCGGCGCTGGTCTTCGATGCAAAGTTTCCCTTGCGCGGCTTTTTGCGCGGCGTCTTCGTCATGCCAATGATGGCCACCCCCGTGGCGGTGGCGCTCGTTTGGACGATGATGTTCCACCCGCAGCTCGGGGTCCTGAACTATCTGCTTTCCCTTGTCGGCCTCGGCCCGCAGGAATGGATCTACAACCAGTCGACGGTCATTCCTTCCCTGGTTCTGGTGGAAACCTGGCAGTGGACGCCGCTCGTCATGCTGATCGTGCTCGGAGGCCTGGCCGCGGTACCACGCGAGCCCTATGAAAGCGCGGAGATCGATGGCGCCAATGCCTGGCAGAAATTCCGCTACCTGACCATGCCGATGATCGCCCCGTTCCTGATGATCGCCGTAATCATCCGCTCGATCGATGCCGTCAAAAGCTTCGACATCATCTATGCGATGACGCAGGGCGGGCCCGGCACGGCGTCGGAAACAATCAACATCTATCTCTACAATACCGCCTTTGCCTATTACGACATCGGCTATGGCTCGGCCATGGCGGTCGTGTTCTTCGTCATCATCGTCGCGCTCTCCTTCGTATTGCTGATGGTTCGCCAGCGCGCCAACTGGTCCGATGTGGAGAACCGCTGATGAAACGCAAGACGCTCGACAAACTCGGCCTTCTCTTCGTCGCTCTGGTGATGATCTCGCCGGTCGTCCTGTTCTTCCTCTGGATGATCTCGCTGTCGCTCAAATACGAAATCGACAACGGTGCTTACCCGCCCATCCTCATTCCGGAAAACTTCGCCTGGTCGAACTATCTGAAGGTGTTCGAGGAGAATAACTTCTTCCTCTATTTCTGGAACTCGATCCTGGTCACCGGAGCGGCGACGCTGCTTGCGCTTCTGATCGGGGTGCCGGCCGGCTATGGGATTGCGCGGCTGAAGGCCGAAAAGTCGGCAGTCGTCATCATGATAGCCCGTATGACTCCCGGCCTGTCCTTTCTCATTCCGCTTTTTCTGCTGTTCCAGTGGCTGAACCTCATCGGCACGCTGTGGCCCCAGATTATCATTCACCTGGTCGTCACCGTGCCGATCGTCGTGTGGATCATGATCGGCTATTTCGAGACGACGCCGATGGAGCTGGAAGAGGCGGCCAGCATCGACGGCGCGACCTCCTGGCAGGTCTTCCGCCTGGTCGCACTGCCGATCGCAAAACCCGGCATCGTCGTTTCCTTCATCCTTGCCCTGATCTTCTCGTGGAACAATTTCGTCTTCGGCATCGTGCTGGCAAACCGCGAGACGCGCACGCTCCCTGTTGCCGTCTACAACATGCTCTCCTTCGAGCAGGTAAGCTGGGGGCCATTGGCCGCGGCAGCACTGATCGTGACGCTGCCAGTGCTGCTTCTGACGATGTTCGCACAAAGGCAAATCGTGGCGGGTCTCACCGCAGGCGCAGTCAAGGGAGGGTGAAGCCGCTCGGCTTCCCTCGCAAAAGGCAATCATCATGGCACACGTCAATATCCAGAACGTCCAGAAGCACTTCGGCCCCGTCAAGGTCATTCACGACGTCAGCATCGATATCGCCGATGGCGAGTTCGTCGTGCTGGTCGGGCCATCCGGCTGCGGTAAGTCCACCCTGCTTCGCATGATCGCGGGCCTTGAGGAAGTCAGCGGCGGCGAGATCCGGATCGGTCCGCGCGAGGTGTCGAACCTGCCCGCCCGGGACCGCGACATAGCGATGGTCTTCCAGAACTATGCGCTCTATCCGCACATGACTGTCGAGGACAATATGGGCTTCGCGTTGAAGCTCAAGAAGGTCAATCCCGCCGAGATCGACGGCAAGGTGAGGAACGCTGCCTCCATCCTCGGTCTCGACAAGCTGCTCGATCGCTATCCGAAACAGCTTTCCGGCGGCCAGCGCCAGCGCGTGGCGATGGGCCGCGCCATCGTGCGCGACCCTCAGGTCTTTCTTTTCGACGAACCCCTGTCGAACCTCGACGCCAAGCTTCGCGTGCAGATGCGCGGTGAGATCAAGACCATGCACCAGCGCATCGGCACGACGACGATCTACGTCACGCACGATCAGGTCGAGGCGATGACCATGGCCGACAAGATCGTCGTGCTGCATGATGGCTATATCGAGCAGGTGGGAGCGCCGCTGGAACTCTACGACCGCCCCGCCAACACGTTCGTCGCCGGATTCATCGGATCCCCTGCCATGAACTTTCTGAACGGTCGCATCGAGGAAGGGGGTTTTCGCACCAAGCAGGGCTTGGTCCTTCCCTTGCCGCAAGATGTGGCCTCCACGGCCGGCGGGCGTGAACTGGTCTACGGCATTCGCCCGGAGCATATCCGAGCGGCTCCCGACGGCATCAAAGGCAAGGCAACGCTCGTGGAGGGAACCGGTTCGGAAATCTATGTCCGGCTCGATGCCGGAGGAGAGGATATCGCCTGCCTTTTTCGGGAGCGTCTCCACATCAATTTCGGCGATACCATCGGGATCGCCGTGGACCCCACCGCTGTTCATCTGTTCGACAGGCAGACGGGCCGTCGCATTTGACGGCCATTTAGGCGGTGTGTCTCCAGGTTCCCATCTGGTTCATTGAGCCCATACCTGCGCGGGTTGACTGGGCAATGTCCGCTTGAATTGGGCAAGCACGCGTTTCGCATCCGCCTCCTCCAGCGTGATCGCGTAACGGACGGCCGCCGCAATAAGCGTCATGCTCAGCCGTGAGAAGATTTCCAGCTCCTTCGGATCACTGTCGATGAAGCGCGACAGGGCGTGCTGGAAAAGACCAGCCAGATACTCACCGTCGAATTTGTCGAGGCTCTGAAGGGCGCGATCGGCGAGCGTGGCTTGCCAGATCACCACCATTGCCGGTTCGTCACGATACATCCGGTAGAAGCCATCGGTGATATTCGCGAGGGCAGCGTGCACGTCCTCGGTGCCGCGCATTGCTTCCAGCTCCTTGCGAACGCATTCGTGTCCAAGGAGATTGTATCGCTCCGCAAGCGTTCCGATGATCGCGGTCTTGTCGGGAAAATACTGGTAGAGCGATCCGAACGGAACGCCTGCGCGTTCGACGACGTCGCTCATACGGAAAGCGTCGCTCCCCTTCTCCAGCAGCAGCTCCTCGGCACAGGCCAGGATTTTCTCAAAACGCTCCCGGCTGCGCTTTTGGGTCGGCGCCAATCGAGCGACCCCTTCCGTACCCGTTACCGTGTGAACCTGTTCGGCTCTCGCTTTCCTCATTTTCCAAGGTCTTTCAAAACCACTTGACTTTCAAAATACGAGAGTTTATCGATTTGTCAAATACGAGATTTCCTCGTATTATTTCGGAGGAATGACCATGCGACAGGACAGGATCCTCATCATCGGCGCCAATGGAAAGACCGGTGCTCGCGTGAATGCGCGGCTGAAGGAGCGCGGCATCGAAACACGCGCCGTCTCGCGATCCAGCGAGATACCGTTTGACTGGGAACGGCCGGAAAGCTGGGCCGCGGCCTTCGACGGCATGACACGCGCCTATGTCACGTTCCAGCCGGATTTGGCCGTGGAGGGCGCTGCCGAAGCCATCGAAGAGATCTGCCGGATCGCGCGCGAGAAAGGGCTGAAGCAGGTGGTTCTTCTGTCGGGCCGTGGTGAACCGGGGGCCCAGCGCTCGGAGGCAATTTTGCAGACTTCCGGCATTCCCTGGACGATCGTGCGCGCGAGCTGGTTCAGCCAGAACTTCTCGGAAAGCTATCTGTTGGACAGCGTTCTGGCAGGCGAGATCGCATTGCCGGCAGGTCCCGTGCCGGAACCGTTCATCGACGTGGAAGACATCGCCGATGTGGCCGTGGCGGCGCTGACCGATGATCGGCACATCAACCGGCTCTACGAAGTGACTGGGCCCCGTGCGCTCACCTTCGCCCAGGCCGCGGCCGAAATCTCGCAGGCGGTCGGAAGACCTGTTGGCTACCGGCAGATTTCACCCGAAGAGTTCGCTAAAAGCTTGGGGCCCCATGCTCCCAGGGAGATCATCGATCTACTTCTTGAACTCTTTACGGTCGTGCTGGATGGCCGCAATACGTCTGTGACGCATGGCGTGGAACAGGCACTGGAGCGCCCCGCCCGGGACTTTTCCGATTATGTCCGCAGCACCGCGGCCACCGGAGTTTGGGAGGCGTGACAATAGCTCCTCCAATCACCGCATGCAGTTTTGTGTCGCCCGCTGCGGCCACGGACGAAGCCATGGTGCGCAGCAGCGCATTGTTGCCGCGCTGCAACACAGTTTGTCAAAACGGAGGCAAAAAGGAAGCGCTTTGTTGTCCTGACACGGATGCCCGCTAGGTTTTAGCTCGGGCTGGGGACTGTCTGTCAACAACGGAGATGAGCTCCCCATGAAGATACGCATCTGGTTGACCTCCACGGCTCTTTGGCCGGTGCTTGCTGGAGCCTGGACGATTTCCGTGGTTTCCCCGGATCTGGCGCTAGCGGCCTGTTCGACGCTCGGGGGTGTCACCACCTGCGACAGCTCAGCCCCCAATCCCCACACCGCGACGGTGGGAACAGGCAGGGGAGATCACGGCCGAACGGTAACGCTCGGCTCGGGCGCGCAGATCAACGTCAACGGCGCCAATGCGATCAGCCTGGGCAATAACGCCAGCATCACCCTCCAAAGCGGCTCCACCGTCGGCAACACCGCGAATTCCTGGACCGGCGGGCTTTTCAATACCGGCCTCAACACGATCGAATTCAACAGTAATGGTACCTTGATCGTTGAGGAAGGCGCCTCGATCATCAAGAAGGGATCGGGCGGCAATGCCGAAACCGTCAACGTTCATGGCTTCGGAAACCGGATCGAAAACCGTGGCCTCATCCAGGCGGAAAACAGCGCCGCGATCTGGTTCCAGGATGAAGTCCGCGGAACGAAGAACGTCGTCGACAACTACGGCACCATCGAGAAGGTCGGCGGGGTCGGCAGCGTGATCGGTTCCAGCGGCGGCGCCGGAATCCAGTTCTATAACCGCACGGGCGCTCAGGTCATCGGCGGCATCAGCTTCGGCGGCGGCAATGACGATCTCTTCTTCGAGGCCAGCTCCCTCGTCACCGGCAACATCAACGGGGGCGGCGGCACCAACAATCTGACGCTACAGGGTGCGTCGGGCTCCGACGATACTTTGCGGGGCAATATCAGCAATTTCAGTTCACTTACCAAGGACGGCGAAGGCAAGTGGACGGTCGCCGGCAATCTCGGCGGTTTCACCACAACAACGGTCAGGAACGGCACGCTGGCTCTCACCGGAGACAACGCCAACTATACGGGCGCGGTTATGGTGGAGACCGCCGGCACACTGGAAGCACGCGCGCAGAGCCTGCCTACCAGGGCGAACGCCGCCGACAACGTCAACAACGTCACCAACAACGGCCTCGTCCGTTTCACCCAATCCGACGACGGCACCTATATCGGGCAGATCACCGGCACTGGTGCGGTCGAAAAGGTCGGCGCCGGCGTTCTCACCCTCGCCCCGGTCGTTGCCGCGGGAAACACCTATTCCGGCGGCACCTCGATCAATGAGGGCACGCTCGCTGTCGGCGCCGACAATGTGCTGGGAGCCGCCACAGGCGGAGTTTCGTTCGACGGAGGTACCCTGCGTTTCGACAGCGAATTCGACTTGGCGTCCTCGCGTGCCATAACGATCGAGGACGGCGGCGGCACGATCGACACGCAAGGCTTCACCACCACGATTTCACAAGGTACGACCGGCGACGGCAAGCTCACCAAGGTGGGCGCCGGCACGCTCGAACTGACGGGTGACAACGCCCATACGGGTGGTACGAGCGTCCAGGTAGGCACACTGGCGCTCGGCGATGCCTCCGGGGCGGCGGCCGCCCTGTCGGGAGGCGGCGCGGTGGATATCGCTTCCGACGCCACGCTCGGTGGCTACGGAAACATTACCGGCGATCTCGTCAATAGCGGCACCTTCGCCGTTGCGAATGCTCTCTCGACGTTTTCATCCGGACCGAACGGCAATTTCACCGTCAACGGCAACGTGACCAATAACGGGCTCATCCAGATCGGTGGGACCGGCATCGGCAACAGCTTGACGGTTTCCGGTGACTATGCCGGCAATGGCGGCACGGTGGGTCTCAATACCTATCTCGGCACCGATGGCTCCCCCTCGGACAAGCTCATCATCGACGGCGGAGCGGCAAGCGGCACCAGCGGCCTGCAGATCACCAATGTCGGCGGCACCGGAGCATTGACACAAGGCAACGGCATCCTCGTGGTCGAAGCCATCAACGGAGGAAGCACGGACTCGGGCGCGTTCTCGCTGGCCGGGCCTGCGGCGGCAGGCGCTTACGACTATTATCTCTACAAAGGCAGCGTCGACGGCGGATCGACCGACAACTGGTATCTGCGGAATACCGTCTCCTCGTCTATACCGAGCGAACCGGCACCAGGCACTCCCTCGCTTCCGATCGCCACGCCGGGGAACCCTTCACCGACGCCTCCAACCCCTGGCGCAACACCGGTCGTGGGGGATGTGATCCCGCTCTACCGACCGGAAGTCCCGACCTACTCGGTCATTCCGCCTGCAGCACGAGAGGCCGCACTCGCCACACTCGGCACGTTCCATGAGCGGCGCGGCGAGCAGAGTGTTCTTGCGCCCGGCGACGACCTTTCCGCCGCCTGGTTCCGTGGTTTCGGCCAAAGCACGGAGCAGAGCTGGTCGGGCACTGTCTCACCATCCATCGACGGCTCCACCTGGGGCATCCAGGCCGGCTTCGACATCTTGCGACGGGAGAGCGGCGACGGCCATAGCGACACTGCCGGCGTATTCCTCGGCTATGCCGGGCTCAGCGCCGATGTGCGCGGTCAAGCGCTCGGCTGGAACAATGTGAAGACCGGCAAGATCGATGTCGATGCCACCAGCCTGGGTGCCTATTGGACCCATATCGGTCCTTCGGGCTGGTATCTGGACGGCGTAATCATGGGCACATGGTATGGCGGCTCGGCAAGCTCGGATCGCGGCTTTGACGTAGACATCGACGGCCACGGCTTCACCGCCTCGCTCGAAGGCGGCTATCCGATTGCGATCACTGACAACTGGGTGCTGGAACCGCAGGCCCAGATCATCTGGCAGAGCCTCTCGCTCGACGACCAGCGCGATGCCTTCTCACCGGTCTCCTTCGACAGCGACAACGCTTGGACCGGCCGCATCGGCGCCCGCCTGCAGGGCAATTACCAGACGGATCAAGGCCTCCTGCAGCCCTATCTCAAGGCCAATATCTGGCACGGCTTCAAGACGTCGGACACGATCCGTTTCGACACCGACGCAATCACCACGGAGGGTGAGAGCACGTCGCTGGAGCTCGGCGCCGGCCTCGTCTATGCCCTCACAGAGAATGTCAGCGCCTTCGCCGCCGTCGACTATACGTTCGATATCGGCGGCGAGCGCAAGCGGGCCTTCGAGGGCAATATCGGCCTGCGCGTCAGATGGTGATCTGACTATCGTGACCGCAAGC
>NZ_JBHFJG010000040.1:0-5062 GCF_057559155.1 Rhizobium moroccans
CCGGCGCAACAGACACCGAATTCTTCGAGCGCGCCGACCTGATGGATACGAAGCTCGGCCAGGTGAAAAAGGATGATCCTGCCTTCGTGGCGAAGATCGGCTACGAGGCCATGATGGACGGCGAAGGCGATGTTGTTGCGGGCTGGAAGAACAAGTTGATGTCGGCCGCTGCCAATATCACGCCGGCCAGCATGCTTGCCAAGCAGAATCGCAAGATAGCGGAGCCGGGGTCGGCAAAGGATTGACAGCGGGGAACTCTGAGGCAGAAGCCCGATAGCAAAGACTTACTCGCCGCTGATGGTGCGGAAGATAACCTGTGGAAACGTCGGCTGGCGCGCCCGCGGTCTTTTCTGGATCAATCACCGACGCGTTTCGGCAAGGGCTGACTGACCCGTGCAGAACATGCGATCTCAACGTCAGTACAGGCGGCTGTGGCAAGGAACCAGCAGAACGACGGCACGTTGATCATCCATTCCACAGAGGATCAACCTTGAACTCGGTCTTAGATCGTATCATCCCAGGCGAAGAAATCTCCAAGAAGCCCCTCCGACGTTGGCGCCGAGCTGCCGTTTTCAAGCAACTCGGTCCGGGTCTCGTCACGGGAGCAGCCGACGACGATCCAAGCGGTATAGCTACCTATTCCCAGGCTGGCGCCCAATTTGGCTTCAACATGCTCTGGACGATGCTGTTGACCTATCCGTTGATGACGGCAGTTCAGCTCGTGAGTGGCAAAATTGGCCGCGTCACCGGATGCGGCCTCGCCAAAAACCTGGGCGATGTCCTTCCGAAATCGATAGTGCTTCTGCTTGTTGTCCTTCTGTTCACGGCCAATACGATCAACATCGGCGCCAATCTCGCTGCAATGGGTGCGGCCGCTCAACTGGTGGTGGGAGGACCAGCCTTTCCGTTTACGATCTTCTTTGCGCTTGTGTCTTTGGGACTTCAGCTGTTCATCTCCTACGAGCGGTATGCGCGGTACCTGAAATGGCTCACGCTGGTCCTGCTGTCCTATGTGGCCGTCCTCTTCGTAGCAGAGGTCGATTGGCTGGCTGCAGCGCAAGGTTTTGTGCTGCCGTCCTTTCCGCTTACCGGCGAAAGCTTCACCGTCATCGTCGCGATTCTAGGAACAACCATCAGCCCTTACCTATTCTTCTGGCAAAGCTCGCAGGAAGTCGAGGAAATCGGTCAGCACCCAAAAGCCAAAGCGCTGACCGAGGCACCCGACCAGGCCAAAAAGGAGTTGAAGCGAATACGCCTAGACACTTTTGCAGGCATGGCGATTTCCAACCTGGTCGCGATCGCCATCATGATGAGCACGGCGGCGACCCTGCATGAGGCGGGAAAGACCGAAATCAGCAGCGCGGCCGATGTGGCGGAGGCTCTCCGGCCGATCGCCGGAAATTTCGCTTTCATGCTGTTCAGCCTCGGCATCATCGGCACCGGGCTGCTTTCATTGCCGGTGCTGGCCGGTTCCGCCGCCTACGCATTCGGCGAATCACAGGGATGGAAGTGCGGTCTCGAGAACAGGCCCTGGGAGGCCGTCGGGTTCTATTCGGTCATCACGGTCGCCGTCCTTCTCGGTCTTGGCATCGGTTTTTCGCCAATCGATCCCATCAAGGCGTTGTTCTGGAGCGCGGTGATCAATGGCTTTGTGGCGGTTCCGATCATGGCGGGAATGATGATCGTGGCCAGCCGTCGCGATCAGATGGGCCGCTTTACGGTGTCGCTTCCTGTTTTGCTATTCGGATGGGCGGCAACCAGTGTGATGGCTCTCGCGGCCGTCGTGATGCTGATTTTTTGAGCGAGAGGATAGTCAAGCTCTACAGCCGGCTTGCAAGAAGGGGTCGTGCCGGTTCGTGCTCGGCCATCTTCGCGACGAGAAAATCGAGGAAAGCGCGCACACAGACATGGCTGAACCACCGAAGTGGGGCACCTCGCCGCCCGGCGGTCGAGAGGGCGGAAGCGAACCGACTGCTTCTGTACTCCAGGCCCGTTGACGGACATTTGTCGTAGTATGAGTTAAGCTGAGCTTTGCGTCTAGCACGGCTCACCTGCTCGTATGGGTCTCGCGGAAAAGGCGAGGCGTCACGCCGAAGCGTCTTTGGAAGACCTGCGTGAAGCGAGCGGTCGGCGCAAGTCCCACCCGCCTTGCGATTTCCTTCAACGGGAGTTCTTGGGAGAGCAAGATACGCGCCGCGTCCAGCCGCACGGTCTCGATATACTGTGCCGGCGTCTCGCCTATCGCAGCGACAAACCGTCTGTAAAACGTCCGCTCCGAGAGGCCGACCTTGGCCGCAAGGCTCGGCACGTCCAGCGCGGTATCGAGATTGGCCTGTGCCCACACCAGGAGATCGGCAAAAGGACCATCGGCTTTCGCCTGGGCACGCAGCAGCGGGCTGAACTGAGACTGATAGCCGGGGCGGCGTGCGTAGAGGACGAGGCGCTTGGCGACCCGACTTGCAAGCGCGCTGCCGAGATCCTCGCTGACCATGGCGAGGGCCATGTCAATACCGGTGGTCACTCCGGCCGATGTCCAGACGTTGCCGTCGACGACATAGAGTGCATCGGCGTCGACCGTAAGGGAGGGGTAGAGTCGCGCGAGCGGTTCGCAGGCGCTCCAGTGTGTGGCAACACGCTTGCCGTCTACCAGTCCCGCCGCTGCGAGCACAAAGGTGCCGGCGCAAACCGACCCGAGTCGCCTGACGGACGAGGCGCTCCGCGATAACCACCGCCGTAATTCCGGCGTCCGGGTCGCTGCGGTGACCGCGCCGGCCTCCGCCCCGGCCACCAGGATTGTGTCAATCCGTCGTGGCACCTTCGTCAGTGCTTTGGTTTCGACGACGACACCGCTGCTACTCGGCACCGCCCCGCCAGTCGGCGAGGCCAAATGCACGGTATAGCGTGCAGGCTCTCCATCTTCCGCGAGTGCGTGATTGGCGGATGCGAAAACGGACGCCGGGCCGGTCGCATCCAGCAATTCGAAGTCCTGATAGACGGTAATGACGACATGATACAGCACTGGCAGGAATTAGCATCCTTTTGTCATTCCTGCCAACTCTGTGCGCCTGCTAGTGTTCGCACTGGTGGTCGGCCTAGGACCGCGCCACCGCAAGGAGGAGCAATCATGACTGAAACATCGGAAACATCAAAGTCAGCGCCCGAATCCCCCACGTCGGGCTGGCGGTCGATACAATGGTGGCCCGCGGCTATTGGCCTGGCATTCGCAGTTTTCGTTTCGATCGATCTGCTCAATGGTTCGGAGCATGGCACGGACTTGGCTGCGATCGTCGTCGCCTCAGGCCTTGTGTACCTGGCAGCGGCTGCCTTGGAGATTCCATGGGTTTCCTGGCCAGTATTCCTGCTATCGGTGGCAGTGATCACCGTCGCAAGGTTCGGCCTCATACCGTTTGATGCGACATGGGCGATGCTTATCGTCGCCGCCCTCTTTGCGGTCTATGGCGTGATCCGGGCTCTGAGACGTCCTAACCGCGAACTGCCGCTGCAAGCCATCGCAATGGTCGTCTTCGGTGGTTTAGCCACCGTGGCCCTCTTCATCAGTCCCTTTGTGGGAGCGCTGCTGGTCGCGGCGGGACTGGTCGCACATGCTGGCTGGGACGTCTATCACCATGTCAAGAACAAGGTCGTCGTACGGTCGATGGCAGAGTTCTGCTTCGTGCTGGACACTGCTCTCGCGATGGTCATCGTCTTGGCAACACTGAGAGGCTGAGACGCGCAGTCTGCCCTACGCTGCGGCGTTAAGGTTGATCTCGATGCGCTCGCGCTGCGGCGTCCTCGGGGCGAGATGCCGTTAGGACAAAGCGGCGGTACAACCGCGTCCGCAACCGGCTTCTCAGGTCGGGGGTGCTGCGCTGCGCAACCGCAATCGGCCTGTGAGAAGGAAAGCGGATGTCCGTAAAGCCCGTAGCTTCGACGAGAGGTTTCAGACCTTCGGCAGTGAGCCCGTCGCTGAACGGCAGGCGCGTCATGATGTTCGCATGTTTCTCGCTCATGGCTCCGTCGTAGTAGGGATCGTGCCCGATAAAGCACTCGATCGCGCGGACCGCGAGACTTGCAATCCGCCCGACGGGCGTCGGCTTCGTCCAGTCGCCGTCGAAGACAAGTAGCTTTCCACCCGGTTTCAGCACGCGAAACCAGTCAGAGAGTGCCTGTTCCGGCTCCGTCAATGTCCAGACGAGATGGCGGCAGATCACCGCATCATAGGTCTGATCGGGCTCCATCGTCCGCTCGGCATCGGCCAGGATAAAGTGGGCGCGCTCATTGCCGGCATGTTTGGTGCGCGCAACGCCGAGCATGGCCTCGGAGAAATCGAGCGCCATTACCTCATGGCCGAGCGAAAGGAGGACATTGGTCACCTCGCCGGTACCGCAGGCGAGTTCCAGCACCTTCTGTGGGGCCGGTCCGATCGCCTCGCGCACGGCAGCCGCCCAGGCGTCCAGTTCCGGACCCGGTGGGATGCGGTGGCCGAAGGCGAGGTCGAAGGTCGCCGAGCGCCGCGACCAGTACTCCCGAATATCTTCCTTCAGATCATGATTGCGCATGTCCATCGGTTCAGGTTCCTATTGTGGAGAAGTTTCTGCGCTGTCTTGTCGACACACGCCTTTGCGCCTGCCGCGTCAGGAAGCGGATGTTACAAGTGCCGCCATCATACTGCTCGATCTCGACATCAACGCCGAAGACTGCGCCGATGCGCTCCTCTGTCAGAACGGCGCGCGGCGCGCCGAGCGCCACAAGGCGCCCCTCCTGCATCACTGCGATCCGGTCGCAGAACAAGGCCGCGTGATTGAGGTCGTGCAGGGCCGCAACGACGGTCAGGTCCTGCTGATGCACAAGATCGAGCAAGCTGATCTGATGGCCGATATCGAGATGGTTGGTCGGCTCGTCGAGTAGCAGGATCTCCGGTTGTTGCGCAAGCGCGCGGGCAATGTGCAGCCGCTGTCGCTCGCCGCCCGACAAGGTGTGCCAGGACCGCCCGGCCAGATGCATCATATCGACATTTTCGAGGGCGCCATCGACAATCCGGTCGTCTTCGGACGACCAAGAC
>NZ_JBHFJG010000040.1:5082-33975 GCF_057559155.1 Rhizobium moroccans
CCACCAAGACGACAGCGCGCCGAGAAAAGGCGTGCGGCCGAGTTCGACCGCTTGCCGCGCCGTTATCCGTTCCCCTGTCTCCGCCTGCTGCTCGACGAACGCCAGACGCTGGGCGACGGCACGCCGACCAAGCTCCCCGATTGGTGCGCCATCCAGGAAGACTGCACCCGACTTCGGTTTACGGATGCCGGCAAGCAGCGACATCAGGCTCGTCTTCCCGGAACCGTTGGGACCGATGATGCCGAGGAACTCGCCCTTCTCTACCGTCAGCGAGACGTCTGTGAGGATTTCGATCCCTCCGGCGGCCCAGGAAACGCTGTTGACTGAAAGCGTCATGCGCGCGCCCTCTTCTGACTGAGAATAAGAGCAAAGGCGGGAGCGCCGATGAGCGCGGTGATGACGCCGATAGGCAGGACCTGCCCGGGAATAAGCGTGCGCGAGAGGATATCGGCGACAATCATGAAGACGGCACCGATCAGCGCGGATGCTGGAAGTAGGACACCGTGGCGAACACCCACGAGCATCCGCGCGGCATGCGGAATGACGAGGCCGACGAATCCGATCGATCCGACGATCGAGACCATGGTGGCCGTCATCATCGCGGCGGCTCCGACTAGGACCAGATAGGTCCGGCGGACAGAAATGCCGAGAGAGGCCGCCGACTCAGAACCGAAAGTGAAGGCATCAAGCGTGCGCGCATGGAGAAGGCAGATCAAAAGGCCGGCCAGTGCCGCAGGCACGGCCAGCGAAGCATCCGGCCAGCGCACACCGGAAAGATTGCCGAGCAACCAGAACATGATGCCCCTGGCCTGTTCGGCCGTCGCCGCCTTGGTGACAATGAAAGATGTGAGCGCGTTGAACAGCTGCGAACCTGCGACGCCGGCCAGGATGATCGCCGCCGTGGTGCGCCCGGCTTTCAGTGCGAGCACGCTCACCAGCAGGAAAGCGATAAGTGCACCGAGAAAGGCACCGAGCGGCAAGGTCAACATGTTGGCTCCAAACCCAAGGATCGCGACGGTGACGGCGCCTGTCGAGGCTCCAGCAGAGATGCCCAAGATATAGGGATCGGCCAGCGGATTGCGCAGCAGCGATTGCAGCACGGCGCCGGAGAGCGCCAGAGCCGAGCCGCAGGAGGCGGCGACCACAGCCCGGCTAAGCCGATAGCTCCAGATGATCCCCTCGTCGAGTGGATCCAGAGGATATCCGGCATCCCAGAGACGATTTGCAACCGTCTGCGCAACGGCCGAGAACGGGATCGCCGTTTCCCCGATCGCCGCACCAAACCAGAGCACGGTCATGAGAACGACGAGCGCGGCGAAAGCCGCGCCCGTGCGTCCGATCGATGCGACCATCCGGTTCACTGGCCCAGACCGGCTTTGGCAATGCTATCGGCCAGCGCCTCAATGCCGTCGATCGTGCGGATCGTCGGGTTCATGGCCTGTGCGTCCATGGCAAAGACGTGCCCATTCTTCACCGCGGGCATGAGGCTTGCGACGGGATCGGACTTGAGGAAGTTGAGCTTGGCCTCAAGACTGTCCAGCGGATATCGCCGCCGCTCCATGGAGCCGGCAACAATGATCGTCGGGTCAGCCTTGGCGATGGTTTCCCAGCCTACGGTCGGCCATTCGTCGTCGGCCGTGATGATATTCTCGATACCGAGCGCCGACATAATGTATCCGGGGGCACCATTCTTGCCCGCGACATAGGGGTCGGCTTCGGCGGCACTCGAGAACCAAAAGACGGCCGACAGCTTGCCCTCGGCTGATGCGACCATGACGCGGGCCGCTTCCTCGCGCTTCCTCAGGTCGGCGACGACCTCCTCGCCTTTTTCCTGGACGTTGTAAATTTGCGCCAGTTCGCGGATCTCCTGATAGACGAGATCCATAGTGAAGGCCTGATGACGTACACCGTCGCTGGCGGCGGTGTTTTCCTTACCGGCGCAATCGGACGGAGAGGTGTAGACGGGAATACCAAGTTCCTCGAACTGCTCGGGCTTGGCCACAACCCCTTCCGGGCCGATCTGCCACTGAAACTGCACGGTGATGATATCCGGCTTCTTGGCAAGCACACTCTCGAAGCTCGGATCGTTGTCCGCGAGACGGTCGATCTCGGCGTTGACATCCTCGTAGCCCTTCAAAACCGGCCCGACCCAGAGTGCAGTGCCCGCGACCTTGTCGGCCAGGCCAAGCAGATAAAGGATTTCGGTGCTGCTTTGGCCGATCGATACGGTCCGCGTCGGTGCCTTCTCGAAAGTCACGGAGCGGCCGCAGTTCTGCAGAGTGAGCGGGTAGGTTGTCTCGGCCGCGAGCGTCTGTCGCCCAACGAGACCAGTTGCAGCCAAAACAACTGCACTCAGGAGCGTTACATTCACCGAGGGGATTGATGTTCGCATGGTGGGGTTCTCGATTTCATGAGATGGTTCAAAGGTCGTGTCTGACGTGGCGAGGCCCTACCGAGGGTTCAGGCGAGAAAAAGCATCGATCTGCTCACGCAGCCGATTGATCACTGCCTTCGTCCTGACAAACTCGACGGGACAGTTCGTCAACTCTTCACGAGGCTCACCGGACGCTGATACGCGTGCTTCCGACACCATTGTTTCTGCCGATGAGACGGCTAAGTGCATGGGTAAGCCAGCGGCCCGCAAGGCGTTTTCGACAGCCACCCGCGCCTCGTAGTAGCGGGCTTCCCCCAACACCGGCCGACAGGCATGAGCCACTCGCAGATGGCTATACGATGCCTCTGCAAGTGCGGAGATGCTCCGCTCGAAGTCGTCGCTGCGAGCGAGCTTCTCCGATACGAGCACGACTGTCGCAGTCGCGAGAACGACCCCGATACGCCTGCGGTGAGGGATACCTGACAACCGAGGCATTCAGCCTCCCTCCCAGTCTGAAACAAGAGCGGCAGCGAGATCCTGAAGTCGGACCTCCCGCATCGCCTTATGAATCGAAACCTGCATCGTTCGCCCGCCTTGCATGATCAGCATAACCGTCTCCTTCGGAGGGCAGCCGGGCACGTGGCAGGCGAGCTCGCCTACCGAAACAACGGCCTCGTCGGGTAGCGAGAGCAGCTTGCGCGCCCATAACTTGATAGAGCGAGCACTGCTGACGACCGACGGTCCGTTCCGTGCCAGGGGATTGACGAAGGCCTCGCTCATGCCGTTCCCTTCTTTTTTCTCGCCCGACGCGGGGCCAGCACTTCGAACAGATCCCGTATGGGCTTGATCGGCATATCTTGGCCGATGAGGACGACACGACTGCGCCTGTCATCATCCGGCCATCTCTCCAGACGCTGGAGCGGGTAAAGACGATGTTGCACCGCATGTGCCACGAGGGGCCGGTCTGGAGCGTCCGCGAGCGCGAACATGCCTTTGAGGCGTAGGAGGCCAGATCCGACATTGGTCGTGACGATATGCAGGAAGGTCTCGACCGCCTGAGGCGAGAGGGGCACGTCGTGGCTCAAGCTGATGGCCTCGATTTCGTCGCCGTGCCGGTTGGGGTCGTGGGCATGGTCCGGGTGCGCGGCAAGTCTCTCGATCGCAAGCCACCCAGGCACATCCTCGGCCTTTCCGGTGACGGAGTAAGCGCCCGCTCCGAATAGCCCTAACAGATCAAATTCCCGTCGATGGCGATCATGATAGGCCGCCGCAGGATTGAGAGCCTTGAGTTCAGCTGGCCAATCATGGTTGCCATCGGCGATATCGGTCTTAGTTAGGACCACATGATCGGCAAATGCGAGCTGCTTCCAGCCTTCCATGAAACTGTCGAGCGTTGAACGGCCGTCGAGCACATCAAACGTCGTCACGACGCGGGCAAGATGAAAATGCCGGGCCACGACGTGATCCCTCAGCCCCATGGCCGGTGAACCACCAGGAATGATGCTGTTGATAATGGGCGCCGGGTCGGCAAGCCCGGTCGTCTCGATCACGACCCGCTGGAAAGGGAGGATCTCGCTCCGCATCCATGCTTCGTGCAGTTCGTGCAGTGATGCCCTGATGTCGCTTGTTGCCGTACAGCAGATACAGCCGGTCGTGGTGCGGAAATAGGTTTCCGAACCGGTGCGCACCAGATCATGATCGATGGGAACGGTACCGAACTCGTTGACGATGACGGCAGTGCCGGCCATGCGGGCGTCAGCAAGGATATCGTTGAGCAAGGTCGTCTTCCCGGATCCCAGAAAGCCGGTCAGCAATGTTACCGGTATGGAATCGTAAAGACGCCTCACAATAGGCTCCTCGAAAGTCTCTCGGGCGCCCTTGCGCCGTTTGAACAGTCCGCCAAACATCCAGAAACCTGCGCTCCGTTGTCTCGAAGAGGCCTGCCGGCCGCCAAATGTCGCCCATCGGGTCCTCGGGGATTGACAGCGACTGCTTAGGTAATGTTATTACGTTCGTCAACATAAATGTTATGGTATAACGTTTGCAAAAACGCGGAATACGCTGCGCAAATCTGGAGGTGCCTATGTCACAGCAAAACCTTGAACCGACCCCGGTCACAGTTCTGACCGGCTACCTCGGCGCCGGCAAAACCACGCTTCTGAACCGAATCCTGACGGAGCCGCACGGAAAGAAGTTCGCCGTCATCGTCAACGAGTTCGGCGAGGTCGGCATCGATAACGACCTCATCGTCGAGTCAGACGAGGACGTGTTCGAGATGAACAACGGCTGCATTTGCTGCACGGTTCGAGGCGACTTGATCCGCATCATCGAAGGCCTGATGCGCCGGCGGGATCGGTTTGATGGCATTCTCATCGAGACGACAGGCCTCGCTGACCCGGCGCCGGTGGCGCAGACCTTCTTCGTCGACGAAGACGTTCGCTCGAAGACACGGCTGGACTCCATCATTACGGTCGTGGACGCCAAGCACCTCCTCGGTGAAATCGACCAGGCGCATGAAGCGCAGGAGCAACTCGCCTTTGCCGACACCATCATCCTCAACAAGACCGATCTGGTGAATGATGCCGAGCTGCTGGCCGTCGAGGAACGAATCCGGCGCATCAACCCGGTTGCCAGCATCATGAGGTCTCAACGCTGCGGCGTCGACATCGCGAGTATCTTGGACCGCAAGGCGTTCGATCTCGATCGAATCCTTGAGGTGGAGCCGGACTTTCTGGACGAGGAGCACGAGCACGAGCACGACGACCATGTCACCAGCTTCTCGCTCGTCGAACGGGAGCCTATGGATCCGGGGAGATTCCTGAACTGGCTGCAAACTACGGTTCAGGCGTTCGGCATGGATATGCTGCGGATGAAGGGAATCATCTCGTTTGCCGGCGACAACGACCGCTTCGTCGTCCAGGCGGTCCATATGCTGCTTGAAGGGGACCATCAGCGGCCGTGGAAGGAAAATGAGGACCGGATCACGCGTCTTGTCTTCATTGGTCGCGATCTGCCCAAGGACATCATTAGCGACGGCTTCGCCAAGTGCCGCGCGGTTCGGCAGGCCGCCGAATAGCCCGTCCCGCACCACAACTACAACATGAAGGAAGGAAGGCACCGTGGCATACCTGGCGTGGTCAGATCTATGTGGGAGCCGCCCTGCATGCCCAAGCTTCCGGCCGGGTGGGGGACCGCTATCTTTGATCCCCTATGCCCACCAGTTCCCCACCTTCCGCCACCGGTTCGGACCTTTTCCTTGGATCATTACGCCCGAATGATCCAACGCTACCTGGCCAAATACTGCTCGTCAGAAACGAGTTCCAACCACTCGGCGTTCTTGCCATCCTGGATGTAGGTGATGGCGTAGTGACTCATGGCGTTCTGCGCAGTCCCACCATGCCAGTGCTTGACACCTGCCGGAATCCAGACGGTCTCTCCCTGACGGATCTCCTGACGTTCCTCGCCTTCCTGTTGCACCCACCCTTTACCTGCTGTGACAATCAGCATCTGACCAAGCGGGTGGCTATGCCACGCTGTTCGAGCACCGGGTTCGAAGGTGACAAGGCCGGATGAGGCTGGTGTCGATAGTGAGCTGGGCAGAAGCATATCGACGACGACGTTGCCTGTGAAGTTCTTAGGATCGGCGAGGACAGATGCCGCGGCGCCGACGGGGCTGACGGTAATGTTTTCAGATCTAGCTGCAGGCGCGTCGGCTAATGCCATGGTGGAAAGGGTAGCAGCGATGAGGGTCTTCTTCATATTGCCGATCCTTCTTGTTCGATACACTTGGTTCGGTCACTGCCGGCGCTTCTTGAGCACTTCGGCGACGACAGGCCCCGCCGAGAAGGCATTCGGCCAGCCGGCGTAGAAGGCGATCTGGGTGACGACCTCGCCTGCCTGTTCGGGCGTGAGCCCGTTGTCGAGCGCCCTATTGAGGTGGCCTGCGAGCTGGGCCACCTGACCGTTGGCCATCAGGGACGTGATGGTCGCCAGACTGCGGTCGCGAGGCGAGAGATCCGGTCGCAGCCAGACATCTTTGAACAGTGGATCCGTCGTGAAGTCCGCCAGCCCAGGCGACGCATCGCCCAGCAGGCCTTGGACCGCCTTTTGACGTTCAGCCTCGCCCTCCTGGTTGAGCGGCATGAGATCCGGAGAAGCTTCAGGCAACTGATCCGCACCGATGTTCCGCTCGGCAAAGATGTCATGGGCGACAGCCACCGCCGACGTCGCGTTCGTCCAGCCCGCATAGAATGCGAGATGAGTGATGATTTCGGACAGTTCCTTGGGTGTCACGCCATTGTCGAGCGCAAGGTTCATGTAAAGTGGAAGATCGGCGGCCTGACTGCGGGCGACGAGGATGGCGACAGTGACGACGCTACGATCGCGCACGGAAAGCTGCGGGCGGGCCCAAAGGCCTTCGACGACGTCTTCCTTCTCGTATCGCCCGAGAGCGGGGGAAACGCTCCGGATGTCGTTCGAAGACACGCTTGTCGATCTGGTCATGGTCGAACTCTGCTGGGAGGAGGCGGGTGAAGATGCGATGGTCGCAAGAGTGAGGGTGGCGGCTGCCAGAAGTTTCACGGGCGTCATCCTTTCGGTGGTGTACCAACCACCATGAGATAGGAGCGAGGAAACGCAGGATTAGAACGCCGTTTCTGATAGGATCTATCGGATCTCGACATCAAACTTCGGCGACACTGCAAAGACGAAGGCGGTCTAAGGCTGGTTTAAAGTTCCTGCGCCGTCGGGCGGAACAGGATCTCATTCACCGCGACATCCTCGGGTTCGTTAATTGCAAAGGCAACCATCCTGGCAAACGTGTCGGCTGGTACGCCGACCTGACCGACGTAATCCTGGTTCGCCTGCTGCACGTCCTTCTCGCTGATGTGGTCAAGCAGTTCCGTCTTGACGGCTCCGGGCGAGATGATCGTAGTGCGGATGTTGTAAGGCGCCATCTCCTGCCGCAGCCCCTCCGACAATGCCCTGACTGCGAACTTGGTCGCCGAATATACGGCCGAGCCGCCGAAGAGCTTGTGGCCGGCCACGGAGGATAGATTGATGATGTGGCCCGACCTCTGCTCCTTCATATGGGGGAGCGCTGCGGCGATGCCGTAAAGGACGCCCTTGACGTTAACGTCGATCATCTGGTCCCATTCGTCCACCTTCAATCGATCCATGGGCGAGAGCGGCATGACGCCCGCATTGTTGATGAGCACATCGACCCGTCCGTAGGTCTCAACAGCCGTGTCGATCAACTTCCGTAGGTCCTCTTGCCTCGTCACGTCGGTGACTACGGCAGTGGTCTTGTGGCCGGCTTCACTGAGTTCGGCGACCAGGGCGTCGATCCGATCGGAGCGGCGCGCTCCAAGGACTACGTTGGCGCCCTTGGCTGCGAGATACCGGGCGGCTGCGGCACCCATGCCGCTCGAGGCGCCCGTGATGACGATGGTCTTGCCAGCGATATTGTCTGTCATTTCGTGTCTCCTGATGAGAAGCGAGACGGCGTTGTGACCAGAAAATCACCTCGCCGCCTATGGTTACCTCGACCGCGAGCCAGCTTATGCCAGATGCTGACCGAAGAACTCGGCTATCCGGTCGAAGGGAATCTTGTCCATGCGGTCGTAAAGGTCGGTATGGTTTGCGTCCGGAATGATCATCAGTTCCTTCGGCTCCGCGGCGGCTGCGAAGGCGGTTTCGCTGAAGTAGCGTGAGTGAGCCTTCTCGCCGTGGATGATCAGTATCGGACGCGGCGAGATCTCCGCGATGTAGGTCAGAATTGGCATGTTCATGAACGAGATCGGCGTGGTCTGCGACCAGGCGTTGCCCGAGTTGACAGCGCGCTTATGATAACCGCGGGGCGTTGAATAGTAGTCGTGGTAATCGACCATGAACTGCGGCGCACCTGGACCGACTTCGGCGTTGTACGCCGCCTGGTACGCGGGAGTACCCTTTTCCGCATCGGCCCAACGCTGCCGGCTCAACTGCTCCAGCGTCCGCGTGCGTTGCTCTAGGGAAACACTGTCGTTGTAACCTTTGGACATGACCCGCGTCATGTCGTACATGGTGCTGGCGACGACTGCCTTGACGCGCTTGTCGACTGCAACGGCATTCAAAGCCATGCCGCCCCAGCCGCAGACGCCGATCACGCCAATGCGCTCACGATCGACTTCTGACCGCAGCCCGATGAAGTCCACCGCCGCACTGAAGTCCTCGGTGTTGATGTCCGGCGAGGCGATGTTACGCGGTTCGCCGCCGCTCTCTCCGGTATATGATGGATCGAAGGCTAGCGTTGCAAATCCACGTTCTGCCATCGTCTGCGCATAAAGCCCGGACGACTGTTCCTTCACCGCGCCGAACGGCCCGCTGACGACGATGGCGGCCAGCGTACCGTCCCCTCGCTCCTTGGGGAGGTAGAGATCTCCCGCCAGAGTGATGCCATACCGGTTCTTGAACGAGACCTTCTGATGGTCGACCTTGTCGCTCTTGTGGAAGGTCTTGTCCCATTCCGCGGTCTGAGCCAGGGCCTGGGTGGCGGCAGCCGCCGGGATGAGGCTCATGGCCGCGACGGCGACACCAGTTGCTTTCATCAGGCCGCGCCTGCTCGAATCGAAGCCGTCCTGCGTCTCAATGCGCTTGCTCATTTGGAAGTCTCCTGTCTGGATGGATTGAGTGTCATTGGATGCGCTCGATGCGCAGCGGGAATTCCCCAGGCACGTGAAGCGCTTCATAGCCGTCGTCGAAGCGACCAAGCCGGACGAGGCCCGGATGCTTGTAGTCGGCGTAGAACATCGCGAGGTTTCCCCAGGGCATGTAGTAGCAGAGGTCGTATGGCCGCTCGTTCGAGAATGGCCCGTTTCCTTGCGTTGTCAGCTTCCGCGGCAGGTAGGCGATCTTCTCGTTCGATCCGTAGTCTTTAATCTCGAGATCGAGCGGCAGCATGGAAGCGAAGTCGTGGGCGGATGGATTGTCATAGAGCGTCGCCGTCGTCGTTCGGTCGTTGAAAGTAAGCTTTATCTTCACGTCTGTCGGCTCCTGGTTGTTGGGATCTGTCTGGCTCAGGCCCTGTCTCGGCAGAGCGAAGGCAGAAGCCCCTAGTGCCAGCACGGTGCGGCGCTTCATCGGATGCAATCGATTGCTCATGAGGCCCTCCTGACAGTGTGCCAGGCGACGACCGACGCTAGAGACGAACCGAGAAGCAAGGCTGCGCTGAGGAGAAAGGCCGACCACCAGCCCACGGCGTCGAAGAGGAGGCCGCCGATCGATGCTCCCGCCGTGATTGCGAGCTGGATGACAGCGACCTGCAGCCCTCCTCCTGCCTCGGCATCATCGGCGAGATATCGACTGAGCCAGGTTCCCCAGCCTACAGGAGCGGCAGTACCGAAGAAGCCCCAGCCCGCGAGTGCGGCCAACACCGCGATTTCCCGGTCTCCGAACGCGATCATGAACAGGACAAGGCCCGCCATCACCAAGGGTATGACAACAAGGATGCTGAACAGACGCTGCCTCAGCAGTCTGCCGATCATCCAGGTGCCGCCGGCCCCAGCAAGGCCCATGATGAGGAGGGTGAGCGAAAGCGTCTCTATGTCGAGGTGGGTCACCTGCTCCAGAAACGGCCGGAGATAGGTGAAGAGCGCGAACTGGCCCATGAAGAGGAGCAGGATTGCCATCATTCCAGCAATGACCGGTGGACGCCGGAGCAGTCTGAACACGTTCGGCGTAGACCGGCTGTCCCGCACAGGCAGCGAGGGAAGGCTGATAAACTGCCAGAGGATCGCAAGTAGGCTGATCGGAACTACGAGGAAGAACGCCCCTCTCCAGCCGATATAGGCGCCCAAAAGGCTGCCGACCGGAGCCGAGATGGTCGCGGCTATCGCATTCCCGGCATTGAGCAGGGCAAGCGCTGCGGGCACCTGGCTTCCGGATACAAGCCGCATGACGATCGCCGTCGACATCGACCAGAAGCCTCCGATCGAAATGCCAAGAAGTGCCCGGCCGAACATGAGAACCGAATAGGTTGGTGCAAATGTCACGATAAGGCCGGAGATCGTCAGCAGAGACGTCAGTCCGAGAACGACGATCCTCCGGTCGAGACGGCGCGTGATTGTCGCGATGAACAGGCTCGTGACGACCGCAAAGACTCCGGAGATCGAGATCGCCTGCCCCGCCTGCCCCTCGGAGATGCTGAGGCCCGACGCAATCGGTGTCAAAAGACTGACCGGCATGAACTCGGAGGCGATCAGAACGAAGACGCAAAGCGTCATGGAGAATACTGCTCCCCAAGCGGCTTTCTGGCTCTCGACGCCATCTTCAAAGGTTATGCTCATGTCATGGATCCTTGCGTGCTCGCGTTTCGCGACTTGCAAGAGAAAGATATTGCCGGGGGACTTTGCGAACAATCCGTGCTAATCCGCATGAAGTTATCGATACAGAACATCAATAGGAGCCTGGGCCGCCATGCTGCGGGAGGATGTGAAGGATTTGCTGTGGTTCATCGAGGTGGCGAGGGAGCAGAGCTTCACCAAGGCCGCGGCCAACCTCGGTACCTCTCAGTCCACTCTCAGCCATACGATCAAGAAGTTGGAGGCGCGGCTGGGAGTTCGCCTGCTGACGCGGACCACCCGCAGCGTGGCAACAACGGAGGCTGGCGAGCGCCTGCTACAGTCGCTCTCTCCGAGATTTGAGGGGATCGAAGCAGATCTGGCAGATTTGGTGACTTTCCGGGAGAAGCCGTCGGGCACAGTGCGCCTGACGCTCTCTGATCATGCTCTCCAGACGACGGTCTGGCCTAAGCTGAGTCGTGTCCTGTCCGACAATCCTGACGTCAAGGTCGAGCTCTACAGCGACAACGGGATGCGCAACATCGTCGAGGAACGTTTCGATGCCGGCGTCCGGCTCGGCGAGAGCGTCGACAAGGACATGATCGCCGTGCGCATCGGCCCTGACTGGAGGTTGCGGGCCGTCGCCTCCCCGGAATACCTCGTCAGGCACGGAATTCCCAACACGCCGCAGGATCTTGTCAGCCATGTCTGCATCAATACGCGGCAAGCAACATGGGGCGGCTTCTATGCCTGGGAATTCGAGAAGGACGGGCGGGAGTTGCGGGTCAGGGTCAACGGGCAGCTCAGCTTCAATTCATCGATCTCCCAGATCGATGCCGCCGTCAAAGGATACGGGATTGCCTACATACCGGAGGATCTCGTGGAAGGACATATCAGGTCTGGAGAGTTGCAGGCTGTCCTCGACGATTGGAGTGAGCCGTTCACGGGATACCACCTTTACTATCCCAGCCGACGGCAGATGTCCCCCGCGATGGCACTAATCGTCAACGCTCTGAGACATCGGAGCTGAGCACGCGCAGCTTGGTTGTCCAAGCCTTCGACGAGCACGCCTATTCGGCATTTTTGCTCACGCTGACAAACTCTCTCGTGGAAATTGGATGGAAATGGATGGATAAATAGTGCATGACAGCGTCTCAGGATTTGGATGGGAATGGATGGGCAAATGGAATTTCTAAATACGGCGACCGTCCGGATCACGCCCGAAATCCTGTCGCTGATCGCCGAAATCGACGAATTCAAGGGTGCTTGGCGTGCGATCGGCCGGATCGCTCCTGAGCGGCTGTCCGGCCTCCGGCGTGTCGCCACGATCGAAAGCGTCGGTTCCTCCACACGTATCGAAGGGGCACGCCTTACCGACCGAGAGGTCGAAAAGCTGCTGGCAAACATTCGCTTGGGGTCGTTTACGACACGCGACGAGCAGGAGGTTGCCGGCTATGCGGAGGTGATGGAGACCACCTTCAGTGCTTACGAAGCTATTTCACTCACCGAGAATCATATCCGTCAGCTCCACCGCGACCTTCTTGCGCATTCGACAAAGGACGAGCGGCATCGCGGCGCATACAAAACCCTCTCCAACAATGTGGAGGCGTTTAACGAACAGGGCGAGAGCCTCGGCATAGTTTTCGAAACGGCATCGCCGTTCGATACGCCGCGTCGAATGGAAGAACTGATCGCCTGGCTGGATGAGCAAGAGCGAGAAAAGCGGCTCCATCCACTTTTAGTCGTCGCGATCTTCGTTGTCGTTTTCCTCGAAATCCATCCATTCCAGGATGGCAATGGCCGCCTATCGCGTATTCTGACCACCTTGTTGCTCCTGCGGGCCGGCTACGCTTACGTCCCCTACAGCTCGCTCGAAAGTATCATCGAGCAAAGCAAGGAGAGCTATTACATCTCGCTACGGCGCACGCAGGGAACGATCCGCAGCACCGAACCAGACTGGAACCCCTGGATCGAGTTCTTTTTGAGAGCCCTGCATCGGCAGAAGACGCGGCTTGAGAAGAAAATGGAGCGCGAGCGTATTATCCTCGCCAACATGCCGGAATTATCCGTTACATTGCTCGAGTTGGCGCGCGAGCACGGGCGGATCACGGTCGCGGAGGCTGCACGGATCACCGATGCAAGCCGTCATACCATCAAGGATCATCTCAAGGCACTCGTGGATCAAGGGCACCTCGTCCTCCACGGTGCCGGCCGCGGCGCCTGGTACGGTCTTTCCTAATCAAGGGGATGTCAGGCCCATCTGAATGGGTTAGCTCTTGAAACGGATCAGAACCGACGACGCCCTGAGGTCTTGAGCCAAGCCATTGAACTAGCACCTTCTCCCGGCACAAGCCGCTATTGTGGATCGAACCGCCAGCGCGATAGCGTGACTTCCCGTTCATCACAATCCTTAGCACGCCTACTCATTGCCACCTGCGCTGCCTCGAGCGCCTGCGTAAAACGTGGATGGTTGCTAACTTGCTGGGACCGTGAGGGACAAGGCCACCGGATAGACATCCTTCCGGTACCCTCTGGTTTCATTCGACCTTGGTGTTCTCGATGCTGAGGCCGGACTGGAACGTCAGGAAGCCGGGCATGTTCGTAAAACCGGTCACACCTTTCCTGATCGCATAGTTCTGCTCGCGCCACATGAAGTAAACGAGCGGCGACAATTCGAGCGCTCTGTCGACGAAGGCGTCGTAGACTTTCGCTCTCTCGTCTTTGTCGACGGTTGCCCTGCCCTTATCGAGCAGCTCGTTGATCTGCGGACCGTTGACATACGGCGAATTGTTGGTTCGGACGAGCTTATCGCCACCGTAGTAGTAATTGCTCAGCCAGTCGGCATCGGTGATCTCCCCGAGACTGCCAAGCACGGTAAAATCGTAGTCTGCAGCGGTTGCCTTGGCCATGCGGCTTGCCCAATCCGGCAGGTCGAGTTTTACCTTGATGCCGATTTCGCAAGCTCTGACTGAATGGCGATCGCCGTATTTTGGTGGAAACTATATTGCGACGAGGCGAGCAATCGTGCCTCGAAGCCGTTCGGATATCCGGCCTTGGCGAGAAGTGCCTTGGCCTTCTCAATGTCATGCGAGAAATAGTTCGCCTTGGCCTCGGAATAGCCCATGTAGCCCTTGGGAATGGCAATGCCGTAGATCGGGCTGCCCAGGCCGTTGAAGGCTGTATTGATGATGACGCTGCGATCGACGGCATAGGCGACTGCCTGGCGAACTTCCGGTTTCGAAAATGGCTCGAATTTTGTATTGAACTGCAGTCCCATGAACGGGCCGGTGTTCCGCAAGAGCTCGGTATCGGATTCCTTTTCAAGATCGGCGGCATCCTTGGCCGGAACGTAGTCGATGATATCGACATCGCCCGATTTCAGCGCGTTCACGCGCGTGTTCTCGTCGCTGTAGAAGACGTAGTGGACCTCGTCCAAATCCGGCTTGCCGGGCTTGTAATAACCGTCATATTTCTTGACGACGATCTCTCGACCGCGCGTCCAGCCAGCGAATTTGAAGGGACCGGCACCAACCGGCGAGGCGGTGAGATTATCGGCATTCTTTGCAAGCCATGCCGCCGGCACGATGACGGATTCCGGCAGCGCAAGATAATCGATAAGGGCGACCGACGGGCTCGAAAGGGTTAGCTTTACGGTCTTTTCATCCGGTACCTCGGGCCGCACCGTCAAGCTGGCGATCCATCGCGGACTTGTGAATTATGGTGTCGATGGAAAGATCACGCCGGAACTTGCCGAAAGCTACGATCACTCTATCGCATTGCCGCCGCCCGGCCTCAGTCCTGCTATGTACAAAATTTTGGCCGCGAACCCCCCTTATGACCAATCAAATGAACATAACTTGACTGTTTACCAGTCCCATGACAATGTACAAAATTCTGGACATGAGAAGGCCTCACGTCCACTCAAATGAACAAAACAGGTATAACCGTGCCCCGTCAGAGAAGCTACTCGAGAGTCACGCACCAAGCACTCGCCATGCTCGGCAAGCTGATCCGGGTCGGCCGGGCCGAACGCGGCCTGACCGCACAGGAACTGGCCGACCGCGCCGGCATCAGCCGCACCACCCTTTCCAGTATCGAAAAAGGCGCCCCGGGCCCTGAGATCGGCATCGTCTTCGAGGTCGCCTCACTCGTCGGCGTGCGCCTATTCGACTATGACGAGCGCACGCTCCAGATGCACAATACCCGCCTCGACGAAAAACTGACCCTGCTGCCGAAGAGCGTCCGCCACGCCGTGAAGGAGGTCGACGATGACTTCTAAGGCGGATGCAACAGAAGCCTTTGTCTGGATGTGGCTGCCCGGGGCAACAGATCCGGTGGTGGCCGGCCGCCTCGACCAGGATGGCGACCGCCTGCTCTTTACCTACGGTGCCAGCTACCGGCGCCGTAAGAGCGCCATTTCCCTCTATGAACCTGAACTCCCCCTCCAAGAAGGCGTCATCGCGCCCATCAACGGCCTGTCGATGGCAAGCTGCATCCGCGACGGCTCGCCGGATGCCTGGGGCCGCCGTGTCATCATCAACAGGCTGACGGGCAAAAAGCCCGACGCTGCCGGCGTGCCGGAGATCAGCGAGCTGACCTTTCTGCTCCAGTCAGGCTCCGACCGGATTGGCGCCCTCGATTTCCAGGCATCTGCCACAGAGTATGTCCCCCGCCTTGCCGCACAGGCCTCGCTCGACGAACTCATGGAGGCAGCCGCCCTTATTGAAAAAGGCGTCCCCCTGACCCCGGCACTCGATCAGGCCCTTAATCACGGCACGTCGATTGGCGGGGCGCGCCCCAAGGCGCTGATTGATGACGGCACAAAGAAATTCATCGCTAAATTCTCGGCAGCCAATGACACCTACAGCGTCGTGAAGGCTGAATTCATCGCAATGAAGCTGGCAGCCGCCTGCGGGCTCAACGCCGCGCCCGTGTCGATGACCCGTGCCGCCCACAAGGATGTGCTGCTTATCGAGCGCTTCGACCGCACGCCCACAAAGGATGGCTGGACGAGACAAGCCATGGTCTCAGCCCTGACCATGCTGGGTCTTGATGAAATGATGGCCCGCTATGCCTCCTACGAAGACCTGGCCGAACTCATCCGCCACCGCTTCACTGACCCGAAGGACACGCTGAAGGAGCTCTACGGACGGATCTGCTTCAACGTGCTGTGCGGCAATACCGACGACCACGCCCGCAACCATGCAGCCTTCTGGGACGGCAGGATGCTGACGCTCACGCCGGCCTATGACATCTGTCCGCAAGGCCGCACGGGCAACGAAGCCACACAGGCCATGCTGATCAAGGGCGAGGGCCGCGCGAGCACGCTCGCCACTCTGCTCGCTGCCGCGCCGGATTATCACCTGAAAGAAGCGGAAGCCGCCGCGCTGATCGAACATCAGATCACAACCATTGCCAACCTCTGGCAAGGCGTATGCGACGAAGCAGACCTGAGCCCCGTCGACCGCAAACTGTTTGCCGGGCGTCAGTTTCTCAACCTCTATGCCCTTGAAGGCCTCGATAATCACAAGGCGCTGCAGGATGCATTCCGCGCCGCACAGGCCACGCTAATAGCCGGCGGAGGCGCGTGAACATGACAGCGCCAAAGCAGCTCAAGAGACGCAAATGGCCCGGAGCGATTCTTCGCTCCCTCGGCCATGCCTCATGGGCTGCCGAGCAGACCGCCACAGGCATCAACTTTCTTGGCAGCCGTCACCAAGCGCCTTTTCGTCCTGGGCGGGACCAGCGCAGATCACCAGCACGCTGGGTTTCACCACGATAGAAGTGCCGCTGGCCGGCGGCCAGATCGCAAGCCTGGCGGGCGTCACACAGCACGATGCCGCCGGCTTCATCTCTGCAGCCAACGAAGCCTTTCCGCCCACTTCCTCAAACAATTCGAAACGGCACAAGACGAACTGACCGCGCTATCCGAAGTCATCGCGCGCCTCGGCCAGCCCCGCCGCCTGCCTTCTCTCCCCCTTCCTGGCGCGCGCAACGACCGTCATCGAATCACTACCAGAGACCATCCCTGACAGCGTCCTCTCAGAGGATCAGCAGAAGCTCATTGAAATTGTCCGCGCCTTCCAAGAACATCCCGACGAAACGCGCCACACCGCCATCCAGCGCTTCATCGATTCCGACCTTGCCGACATGAAGGGCTTTTTCGACACGATCGAGAAGAACCCGCTGACGCCGGAGCAGCGCCTTGCCGTCGTGACAGACGAGGACGCAACGCTCGTTCTTGCCGGCGCCGGTTCCGGCAAGACCAGTGTCATCGTGGCAAAGGCCGCCTATCTCGTCGAACGCGGCATCCGCAAACCAGACGAAATCCTGCTCCTCGCCTTCGGTAAAAGACGCCGCCGCCGAGATGGCCGAACGCATCAAGGAACGGGCCGGCGTAGACGTCGACGCGCTGACCTTTCACGCGCTTGGCAACCGGATCATCCGCGAGGTTGAGGTCAAGGGTCCGGCGCTCGCCGACCATGCCAGTGATGACGCCAAGTTCCGCGTGCTGGTCAGGGACATTCTTCTCAACGAAGTCGCGTCCAAGGCCGGGCTTGGCAAGCTGATACTAGTTTGGTTTTCAGAGCTCTATTGGCCGTACAAAAGCGAATGGGACTTCAAGACGCAGGATAGCTATTTCCAGTGGGTGGAGGCCCATGAGCTTCGCACCCTGAATGGCGACCTCGTCAGAAGCTTTGAAGAATGGGAGATTTCCAACTGGCTCTATCGCCACGGCATCGCATTCGAATACGAGCCTGTCTATGGAGGCCCGCTGCCCGAAGATGCCCGCGGCCCTTATCACCCCGATTTCCGGCTGACGGAGAGCGGCATCTATATCGAGCACTTCGGCGTCCGCAAAGAGCGCGGTATTAATGGTGCGCCCGGCAGGATTCGAACTATCTGCCAGCAGTGATCCTATCGGAGTAATATTCGTCCGCTTTTAGGCCGCGTTGATAAATGATCGACATGGAGGCGCGAAGCGGACACGTCACCTCGCTTGACGCTCACTTTGTCGTAGCACATGCCGACAATTCGGCCCCGTGCGAGCGGCCTCACCCCGCGCTGTCACGATCCCCATCGCCTCCTTCTCGTCCAGCGCCTCAGCATCGAACAGCGCGCACCAGCCGCTCAAGGCGGCCCGGGCTTTCGGCGATGACTTCCGTCGAACGTGCCTGAGCGAATTCAAGACGACGATGCACCCGCTTTGCCAAGTGATCGTCCCGACTCAGAATGGCAGTCGGATCCTGATGATCGGATCGAGCCGCGGGTAACTGGCGCCGAAGCCGGCGGCCGTGCATCACGCACAACAACGGGCTCCATGCTTTTTTTTGTAAAAGCTGGTCGTTAGAATACACCGCGGGCTTTCAGTGAGGCGAACGCCTCCAGCTTTTCCGACAACGACCGTCTCACTGAAGCCGAGACCTTGAGCCGTCGCATAGAGATGAAAGACCATCCCCTCCTCCAGCACCCAATCGGATGTCGGCAGGAAGACCCGGGAGAAATCACTGGTGCGCGGCGTTCGTGTATAGAGGCCGAGCGTATAAGCCGTGACGTTTTCGTAGGTGGGTCGCAAGCCGGCTTCCAATGCACCCTGGCGCATGATGGCATCGACTTCACGCGCAGAAACGCCGGGCTCCATCGTTGCGATCTGGCTGTCCTGCAGGGTGATCAATTTTCCTGCCGCCGCCCGCAGCGCCGGAGATGGTTCTCCCACCATGATCGGCCGCATCAATCGCGCGCCGTAATTGCCGACGCGCGGGATCAGTTCGACATGCAGGATATCGCCCTCGCCGATCGCCTCCGTCTTGAAGACACCGTGCAGGAATTCATGGCCGCCGGAGGCTTTGACCACCGGTCCGACCTCACCCGTATCGGCCCCCTCACGCAGGAAGACACCGGAGGCGATTGCCGCCGCATCGCGCGTCGTCATGCCGGGTCGGGACTGATTGGCGACTTCGAGCATAGCCCTGTCGGCGATCGCGGACGCCTGCTTCAGTACGGCGATCTCTTCTTCCGATTTCACCCAGCGCAGGCTGTCGCTGATCCCCGGCATCGGCACGAAAGTCGCCTCAGGCAAAAGCTCCTGCAGCCGCATGAAGGTCTGAGCACTCATACTGTAGGAATTGGTGTCGAGGCCGATCTGGGCCTTGCCGAACCCGTGACCGCGGACGCTGTCCGCGACCGCCGCCTGCGCTTCCTCGGTATCGGCGAACCCGACGACGTCGGCAATCCAGCTCTTTTCCCGACAAGGCGCCTCGTCGAGCGCCCTCAGCGTGAACCAGGCATCGCCTTCGCGCAGCAGGAAGGCCGCGCGATACATGGTTTCGGAGACGGTATAGCCGGTGAGCCAAGCCAGCAGCTCGCCGCTGTCGACCAGCAGAAGATCGACGTCCGCGGACGCCATGGCGTCCCGGGCAAGAGCGATGCGGCGATCGAATTCCGCCCGGGAAAACATGGTCAGGCCACCTCGCAGATATCGAGGATAGTCAGCATGTAGACACGGATCATGTCCAGATAATCGACGATATCGACCCGCTCGTCCGGCATGGTGTTGTAGCGCCCGCCCGGACCGCAGACGATGCCTTCCATACCGAGCTCCTTGTAGAGATGGCCGGCGTCGGTACCGTAGAAGCGAGTCGGCGTGATCGCGCCGGTCGGCTGCTTTTCGCCGCGCACGGCTTCGTAAGCCGCGTTGATCGACTTGACGATGCGCGAATCCGGCGAAACCTCGAAGGGCGGCATCAGTGGGCGGCCTTCGATCATTTCCGGAACCAGCTTGGCCGTGAGGCCGGGGAAGCGGCCTTCCAGTGCCCTCAGTTCCTTGTCGAGGTCGGCCAGAACGCCTTCCTGCGTCTGCCCCGGCGCATAGCGGCAAGAGCCTTTGAGGCGGACGAAATCGGCGACCTGGGGTGGACGCCATTCCTCGAAGTTACGGCCAAGCGCGCCATGGACGACGCCGACATGGCCGCGGTTGATCGAGCGGTGTACATCGCTCTTCGCATCGCTGAAGGTCATGCCGTTGATGCGCGGGATGATGTCGCAGGCGGCCGCAATGGCGTCAACCGATTCCTCGCGCTTGGAGAGGTGGCGGGTGTCGCCGGTCAGTTCGATGACATAGCTGAGCGCCGCCGCATGCATGGTGACGGCGACAAGGTCACTCGGCTCGCTGTTGATGAAATAGTCCGCCTTGACGCCGTGCCTGATGGCCGCGAGCGTGCCGACGCCGCCTTGCAACTCGCCGACGACGAATGTCAGGACGACATCGCCCTTCAGCTTGACGCCCGCATCGAGCAGCGTCTTCACGGCGCAGAAATAGGCGGCATCACCGGCCTTCATGTTCGAGACGCCGATGCCGTAGATGAACTTATCGTCGACGAGGCCGGAATAGGGATCGACCGTCCAGCCCTCGGTCACCGGGTTGGTGTCGAGATGACCGTTGAACAGCAGGCTCTTGCCCCCGCCGGTGCCCTTGAGGCGGCCGATGGCGTTGAAGCGTCGGCCTTCGTCAAACGGCTGGAGTTCGGCTTCGACGCCAATCTTCTCAAGCTCCTTCGCCATCCAGCGGGCGAGCTCGCGCTCGCCGTCGGTTTCCGAATGGCTCTTGTGCTGGACCATCTTCGACAGGAAATCGAGGCAGGCCTTTTCGTCGATCCGGTCCAACAGGGACTTCGGGTCCATTGTCATGCTCCTTGATGAAATATCATTGGTACTGAGCGGCGGCGCGCGGCACCGCCTCGATCAGGCGGCGGGTATATTCCGCCCGATCAGGACTCTCGATCTCGGCCGCCGGAACCACCTCGATCAGATCGCCGCGATACATGACGGCGATCCGGTGGGCGATCTGGCGGATCAGGTTGAGGTCGTGGGTGATGAAGAGATAGGCCGTGCCGCTCGCCTTCTGCAGTTCCAGCAGCAGTTCGACGATCGAGGCTTGCACCGAGACGTCGAGCGCCGAGGTGATCTCATCGCAGATGACGAGCCTCGGCTTCGACGCGAATGCGCGGGCGATCGCAACGCGCTGCTTCTCGCCGCCCGAGAGCTGGTGGGGATAGCGCTGCGCGTGGGTGCGCGGCAAGCGAACCTGTTCCAGCATGTCGCCGATCCGCTTGTCGAGATCGGCCGTGTCGCCGAACAGTTTCAGCGGACGCGACAGGATTTCCGAAATCTTCTGGCGCGGATTGAGCGAGGCGTCGGGATGCTGGAAGATGATCTGCACGTCCTTGCGATAGGCGGCGTCCATGTCGGCAAGGCCGCCGATTTGGCGGCCGTCGAACCAGATCCTGCCCTCGAACCGGTTGAGGCCGGTCATCGCCTTAGCGAGCGTCGACTTGCCGGAACCGGATTCGCCGACGATGCCGAGGATTTCGCCTGGATCAATGCTGAGGCTGATGGCATTGTTGCCGGTGACGCGTTCGGTCTTCCTGCCGGTCAATGCCGCCAGGAACGGCTTGCGGCCGAAATGAACGCTGACATTCTCGACCTTCACGAGCGGCGTTTCCGCCGTCGCGACATCGTCCTTCACCAGCCGGCGGGCTGGATCGGGAACCGCGGCGATCAGCTCTCGGGTATAATCTTCCTTCGGATTGGCGAAGATTTCGCGGACCGTGCCCTGTTCCACGATATCGCCACGCCGGATGACCGCGACGCGGCTTGCGGTGCGCGCCACCAGCGCGAGATCGTGGGAGATGTAGAGCGAGGCGACACCGGTTTCGGCCTGCAGCTCTACGAACAGGTCGAGGATCTGCCGCGAGGTGATGACGTCGAGCGCCGTGGTCGGCTCGTCGAAGATGATGCATTCCGGATTGCAGGCGAAGGCAGATGCGATGACGACGCGCTGCTTCTCGCCGCCGGATGCCTCATGCGGCATGCGGTGCATCATCTGCGCCGGGGTTTTGAGCCCGACATGGGCAAGCAGCGCTTCCCCCTCCTTCCAGGCCTGCTGGCGGGTCAGGCCACGATGACGGACCAGCACTTCCGAGAGCTGGGTTCCGAGCGACAGCGTCGGGTTGAGCGATGTGCTGGGGTCCTGAAACACCATGCTGATGCGTCGCCCGCGGAAGGCCTCGATCTCGCGTCCGGCCTTTTCGAGAAGGTTCTCGCCGTCGAGCAGGATGCGACCACCCGGCTCGCGGGCATTCTTCGGGAGGTAGCGCATGATCGACCAGGCGAGCGACGTCTTGCCGGAGCCGGACTCGCCGACGAGGCCGAGGATCTCGCCACGATTGATGGCAAGGTTGATGTTCTTCAACGCGTGATAGGCCCCGGTTGCCGTCTCGTAATCCAGCGAATAGTTCTCGATCGCGAGGACCGGGTGTTCTTCCGTGTTCGTCATGGTCTTGACCTCAGGTTCGCGGATTGAGGGCATCGCGAAGTCCGTCGCCCAGGAGATTGAAGCCGACGGCAACGACGGCGATCGCTACACTCGGCCAGATCAGGATGCCGGCAGAGAGATGCATGTAGCGGCGCGCTTCCGAGACCATCAGACCCCATTCCGCAGCCGGCGGCTGGGCGCCGAGGCCAAGGAAGCTGAGCGTTGCGAACAGCATCACGGCGAAGGAAACGCGGATGGTCATCTCGACGATGATCGGCGCGATCACGTTTGGCAGCATTTCGCGGCGGATGATATAGGCGGAGCTCTCGCCACGGGCGATCGCCGCATTGACGTAATCCTGCTTGCGTACCGAGAGCGCCACGCTTCGGGTGATACGTGCCATGCCCGGGGCAAAGGCGATGGCTACCGCCACCAGCGCGTTGACCGTGCTGGAGCCGAGCAGATTGACCACCAGCAGAGCGAAGAGGAGGCTCGGGATCGACATGATCGCGTCGATCGTGCGCATGATCAGTTCATCAGCCCTTCCGCCGAGGAAGGCGGAGGTCGTGCCGATGAAGGCGCCAACCAGCGTTCCGGCAATGGTAGCGAGCACGGCCATAACGACGGTGGCGCGTGCGCCGATCAGGAGGCGGCTGAAGATATCCCGGCCGTATTGATCGGTGCCGAGCCAGTAATCGAGGCTCGGCCCCTTGTAGCGGGCGAGCGGCGACAGTTTTTCCGGATCATGCGGCGCAATCATGGGACCGAACACGACGATCAGCAACACAAGCAACACGAGGGCGAGACCGATGAAGCCTTGCGGCGTGCGCAGGAGACGTTTCATGAACTCAGTCATACTGGATCCGCTTGTCGAGCCAGGCATAGAGGATGTCGGCGATGAAATTGACGATGGAGTAGGTGGCGGCCATGATCAGCACCCCCGCCTGGATGACCGGCAGGTCGCGCGCCTGAATGGCGACGATCAGCTGGCGGCCGATGCCCGGGATCGCGAAGATCTCTTCCACCACGATGACACCGCCGAGCAGATAACCGACGTCAAGAGCTACGATGGTGATGGTCGGTAGAAGTGCATTGCGCAGCGCATGGCGGCGCAGGACGTCGCCGCGCGAGATCCCCTTCAGCCGAGCGGCGCGGATATAATCCGTGTGCAGCACATCCACGAGCTCGGAGCGCACCATGCGCGATACGTGGGCGATCAGGATCACCGATATGACGCAGACGGGAAGGACAAGGTGGGCAATGCCACTGGCGAAGTTCTCCGCCAGCGGCACATAGCCGGTTGGCGGCAACCACTTCATCCAGTCCGCGAATACGAGAACCGCGACCGTGGCGGTCACGAATTCGGGAAGCGCCACACCGGCATAGGAAACCAGGCTGACCACCATGTCGGCGACCTTGCCGCGCCGGACGGCGGCGACGATGCCGAGTGGGATCGCGATGATCAGCATGAGGCCGATCGACAGGAAGGCCAGAAGAAGCGAACGGCCGAGGGCCTCGAACATGGCAGGGCCCACCGGCTGGCCGGTCCGCAGCGAGGTGCCGAGGTCGCCTTGAAGCACATGCCAGAACCATGTCGCGTATTGCTGCCATATGGGCGCATCGAGTCCCATGGTCTGGCGCAGCGCATCGAGCGCTTCCTGCGTGGCGTTTTCACCCAGCATCATCACCGCGGCATCGGCCGGGAGGATCTGCGTGATGGCGAAGACGATGAGCGAAACGATGAAGAGCGTATAGACGATCATCACCAGCCGCTTGGCTATGTAATTGGGAGACACGGCTGTGTTCCTTGCAGGTCAAGGCCGGACGCTTCAAAGGTGTCCAGCGGTCGGCGCAAACTCGAGGATCTTGCAGCGTTATGCGCCTTCGGGGACGCGCGACGCTGTAAAAATCAGCCGCGCTTGCGCGCCTCGTCGGTGAGCGAGACGTGGTCGAGGCGGAAAACCGATGCGCGCGGATGGGCTTCGAACCCGCTGACCCAGCTGCGTTTGGCGGCCAGCACGTCGAAGAAGGACGGGATGATCGAGGGAACTTCCTCGTTCATCAGTTCCTGAGCCTTGGTATAGAGCTCGGTACGCTTGGCTTCGTCCGTAGTGCCTCGAGCTTCGGCCACCAGGGCATCGAACTCCTTGTTGTTCCAGCGCGTCTCGTTCCAGGAGGCATCCGAGGTATAGAGAAGCTTGAAGATGCCATCAGGCGTCGGCTGCATATTGTAGAAGCCGACGTAGAAGCTGCCCTTCTTCCAGACCTGCTCGAGATAGGTGGCATGCGGCATGGTCTGGACATTGATGGTGATGCCGGCCTCCTTGGCCATTTCCTTGAGCGCGACCGCAAGCTGCGTGCGAACGGCCGGACGGTCCGATGCCACGAGGGTCGCTTCCAGACCGTTCGGGAAACCGGCCTCAGCCAGGAGCTTCTTGGCTTCCTCGATGTTCTTCTCACGCTTCGCGACATCCTTGAAGAAGCGGTAGGATGCGTTCAGCGGCGTATCATTTCCGGGGGTTCCGAACCCTTCGGTGACGAATCCGACCATTGCCTCACGATCGACAGTGAGCGCAATCGCCCGGCGAACGCGAGCGTCATTGAAGGGGACCGTATCACAGCCAAAGTTGACGTTGCAGAACTGGCCGGACGGCGTGCGCAGCACGTCGACGCCATCATTGCCTTCGAGGCGCATGTATTCCGTCGGCTGGAGCGTCGAGATGATGTCGATATTGCCGGCGATCATCGCCGACCCTTCCGCCGAGATATCCGGGAAGACCTGGACCTCGATGCGATCGAGATACGGACGTGCCGGGTCGTAGTAGTTCGGATTTCGTTCGACGACGATAAGGCGATCGGGCTCGTAGGAAACGAGCTTGAACGGACCGGTTCCGACTGCCTTGGTGGACAGGCTCTTCAGGTCACCGGTGGCAATTGCCGCCGGGATGATGCGGGCATTGGTATAGGCCATCGCGACCGGCAAGTCGGCATATGGTCCCGACAATTTGAACAGCACGGTGGCATCGTCGATAGCGACGATATCGGAGATTGGGCCGACATTGTTGCGGCCGGGCGAGGCGGTTGCCGGATCGAGGATCGCCTTGAACGTCGCCACGACGTCGTTTGCGGTAAAGGCGGAGCCGTCGTGGAAGGTGACGCCCTTGCGCAGCTTGAAGGTCCACTCGGTCAAGCCGTCATTCGGCGTCCAGCTCTCGGCGAGATCAGGCTCCACCGACATGTCGACCTTGAGGCGGGTCAGATTGCTGTAAAGCAGTTCGGTGACCAGATATTCCGGATTGACGCGCGTCAGCAGCGGATGGATGACGCTTGCCGCCTGATCCACGGAAATCCGCAACGTACCGCCCTTGGCCGGCGTTGCAGACTGCGCCATGCTGAGCGAGGGCGCGGCAAGAACGGCGGCGGTGCCGGCCAGGAAGAAGCGACGTTTCATTTCCAGCATGTGTAGTTCCCCTTTTTGCGTATTAGTTGCTGTTTTCAGGAATGCAGTCCGCGGCAAAATCGGCCGCGAGATAGGCAAGGATGCTCTTGGCGAGCGCTATGATGTCCTGGCGGGTCGTGTGCTCTTCCGGGCTGTGGATGCAGCTCTCCGGCTGGCCAAGCCCACCCAAGAGAACCTCCGGGCCAAAGCCGGCTTTCTGGACGTAGCCGAAGTCCGAACAGCTGGCGGCGCCCCATTTGCTGAAATCCTCCGGCCGGTAGCCGAAGCCGAGCGACAGCGCCTTTTGCCAGCGCGGCCAGTGCGGGCCGTCAGGGTCGTCGGTCGGGATCAGATGGCCGACAAGATCGATAGCGAGTCTGAGGTCGGTCCCGACAAGGCAGTCTGTGACTGCCACTTCGATTTCGGCGCGCGCCTCCTCATAGCTTTCCTCCGGCGCATAGCGGCGGCTGACGAGGATCTTGATTTCGGCCGGAACCTGGCCACCGGCCGTTCCGCCGTTGACTGCCGAAATCGTCAGTTGCGGCCTCAGCGGGCCGGATGCATGCGGGGGCGGCGCGAGTTTGGACGCCCGGCTCGCCACCTTCGGCTTCAGCTCCAATAGGGCATTGAGAGCCGGCAGAGCGCCTTCGATGGCGTTAACGCCGGCACCGGTCCGATTGCCTTCGCCGGCATGGACGGCATGGCCGGTGATCGTCACCTGCAAATTGAAGATGCCGAAGCAGCCGGCCCAGATGCGCGGCGCCGCCGTTCCGTTGAAATTGACGATGTGCCCCTTCAGCATGCCCTGCTCCGCCAGGTAGCGAATGCCGGGATGGAGCCCGCCCTCCTCGTCCGTGCACAGGAGCAGCATCGGATCATAGAAGAGCGGCACGCCGTTTTCCTTCGCGGCCCGAAGCGCCAGAAGGGTCGCCGCGATCGTACCCTTCATGTCGGCCGCGCCCAAGCCATAAAGCTTGTCGTCTTCGATCGTCAGGGTGAGAGGATCGCGCGTCCAGCCCGGTGCGACGGGAACCGTATCGACGTGATAATAAAGGCCGCAGACCGGGTGGCCGGTTTCACGGGTTGCGATCAGGTTCGTCCGCTTACCCGCCGCCGGACCACCCGCCACGTGCCAGAGGTCTTGCGGCACCGTCACCCGATCGAAATGGAAGCCGAGGGGCGCCAGAAGCTCAATCATCAGATCCGCAAAGGCGTCATAACCAAGGCCAGGCGGAAATGACGTATCCACCGCGACCATCCGCGCTAAATCCTGGATAGCGATCTCGACATCGCGCTCAATCGCTGCCATGGCAGACATGATGAAGTCTTGCTGCAAGGCGGGTTGCTGCTTGGTCATCGCAGTGTCCTCGGCACCGTAGCGCCCGCCTCCTCAGCTTGCGCTTTAATATAAACTATATAGTAATACTGCGTAGATCGATAGCACGAGTCAACTCCAAAGAAGAGGCAAATCATTGCCGGAACTGCCTAATAATTCATCAGAAGCAGCCGGGCTCAGCGAGCTGTCTCTGCCGCTATATGAAGTGGTGAAGCGGCAGATCACCGAGGCTATCATGCTCGGCGAGCTACAGCCGGGCTCCGTTCTGCCCAGTGAAGTGGCACTGTCGCAAACCTACAGGGTCGCCGTCGGCACCATCCGCCGTGCGTTGATGGATCTCACCAATGACGGTCTGCTCAGCCGGCGCCGGAAAACGGGCACCGTCGTCACAGGCCGCAAGCCGCAACATAGTCTGAGGCTGTTTTTCCAGTACTTCCGCCTGCACGGCCTCGACGGATCGCTCAGCAAGTCCGTGACGACCGTCACGTCACTCGATCATGGCATAGCCTCTGCCGGTGATGCGCAAAAGCTTCAGATCGACGAAGGCTCGCCCGTCATCGTTTTCCATCGCGTTAGAAACGTCGACGATCGACCGATCATGCATGAGACGCTGACGCTTGCCAGATCGCGGGTTCCCAACTTTCCCGATCGCCCGGAAGACATACCGCCACTCTTCTACCTGCACCTGCTGGAACATTATGGCATCCGGATTTCAGCGATCCGGGAGCAGATCGGCGCCGATCTCGCAACAGAGGCCGACGCTCGCTGGCTTGAACTGACCCTTCCAGCCGCGGTGCTGACAATTGATGAAGTGGCATATGATCAGCTGGCCACACCGGTATTGATCTCCGCACATCGCGCAACCACGGCTCACCACCGCTATGTAAATGAGGTGCAGTAACGACCACGATCGAGATAGACATGAAGCGGCAAGAGATTCAGGCAGTGAAGATCAAAAAGTTCGTCATCGGGCATGGCGACGCATCGGCCGTAAATTCCGTTTTTCGACATGGGCGCGAGTCATTGCCCTGTCATAAATCTATCCTTCTACCCTTCTCCCCGCGCCCTCGGCGACGCGGCCAGACCCAGAAACACCAGCATCGCCTGATTGAGTCGCACGATTTCCTCATCGTCCAGTCGCCCGACCTGACCACCCATCTTTGATTTCGGAACGGTGGTAATCTTGTCCACCATCAAGCGCGAGACTGTGCGCAGCCCATTGCGCTCATTCGGCGCGACGGGAAGCCGGAACAATGGTGCTTCCGTCGTATCCGATGTGAAAGCGCAGATCGTGACAGAACTCGTCCCGTCGAAACTGTCATCCTGGACGATCACCACGGGGCGCGGCTTGCCCGCATAGTCGTTACCGCCGGCGACCGTCCAGATATCGCCACGTCTCATTCATCGCCCCAATCCGTAACAGCGTCAATGAACGCCTGATCAGCAGCGGCCTGCGCGCTTGTCGCAACCGAAAGCGATTGGCGATGCGCCTCAGCCCTGAATGACGGCGCACGCACATCCGGCACCCAGATCTGGATCGGGCGCAGCCCCTGAGCGCGCAACCGGGCGCGATGCTGGCCCACCTTCACGCGTGACGGCTTTGGCTTCGACGCAGAGGCCATGTCTTTCTCCGGCTTTATCGGTTACATGTAACCTATCATAGATACCGGCCCTTGCCAATGTTTTCTTTGAACGCGCCCGAACCGGGCCATTCGAAGCAGGCAGCCGCCTTTGCGACCGCCGCCGCCGAGACGGTTATGGAGCGCTACGCGCTCTCACTTCGTCATTCAACCTCCCTGCGATTGATCGGGCGAACAAGCCCAAGAGCATCAAGGAAATGACCGCCGATGGCATTGCCCGGATGAATAAAGAACTGGCTCGGTTCGATCGCCGGCTACGCTGGCCAACTCACCCCTGCCCTGCTCGGCGCTCGCGAATTGCTGTTGGCGGCTCTGCGCCTCGCCGCGCCGGCGAGGCTTCAGAAGCGCGCCGGATGGTGGCACTGTTCGGATGGCTTGCGCTTCGGAGCTACGCGCACACAAATTCTGGCGGGATGATTCATATTGATCGGTTGAGACTTCATATCCGCTGACGACCTAGCGGCGGAGGTGG
>NZ_JBHFJG010000041.1:0-4888 GCF_057559155.1 Rhizobium moroccans
GCGGCCCGGATCTTCCGCAAGCCGTATGGCGGTCGCCGCCCCCCGGTTGCCCTGCTCGGCCATGACTTTCAGACGTATGGGGCGGGATGAGACGACGGCAAGTTCCGACATTGCGAGGACACCGTTCAAAACGGTGAGAGCAATGACGATGAATATTTCAGTTAACAAGAGAAGCTCTTTAGCTGGGACAATATCCTGCGCACGAAACAGTTCACCGCTTCGAAGGCCATGCCGCTGCAAAACGGCGGGCAATCCTGGAAACGATGTTTCGCGCACAGTTCAGAAAACCGGAGCCGGTTTTCGGAGCTATGCACCTTCACTCGGGCCCGATCATAGGGGGGCAACCCGGCCAATGCAATGCTTGGAACAAAAAGCGGAAGGAATGTTTGGGAGATAATGCCTCAAGCCGGTGAAACCCGACGGCACAGCCGGTTCGCGGACGCCGTGAAAGGAGGATGCCACGGCCTCACGAAACTCGAAAAAGAAGAAAGCGCGATCCACGGCAACCGATGGAGATTTACGATCCTGGGCGCCTACAAACGTAGGTGGGCACCGTGTGTCCAAGCCCACGGGCCTGGTCAGGGACAGCTCCCTTTGGATCGAGTATGGCCCCAGGGATTGTGGTTCCTGTCGAGAGGCGCAGACCGCGTTCGCAATATAAGGGCGAAGCTTGATTTGCGCCAGTGGCGCCTATTGATTTTTCCTCATGGCCGGATCAATTGACCGTTGCGGCAACACGGCCGTTGAGCTTGGCCGTCAGCCCGTTGAGCCGCACGGCGAGGTCGCTGAGCGCCAGCGCCACGGCCTCGTCGCTGCGCTGCTGCACTTCCAGGGCGCCGTCGCGATTGGACGCGAGCGAAGCGATCTCGCCTTCCAGCGCCGCGATCTTGCGCGTCATTTCCGAAAGCTCGTCCATGATCATGATGCCGGCCATCACCGTGATGCGCAGATCGCCGATTTCTCCGAACTGCCCCTTGAGATGACCCACATAGCTGTCGAAGCGATCGGCGAGTTCGGCCAGGTGATTCTCCTGCCCCTCCTCGCAGGCCATGCGATAGGCCTTGCCGTCGATCGTCACCGTAACCTGGGCCATCCCATATCCTCGTTTAACGATCCAGCACGGCGCGGATCGTCTCCATCGCCGTCACCAACCGCCGGGAAACCTCCCGGTTGACCTCTTCCAGACGGTTCGCCCTGAATTGCGACTGGTCGAGTTCCTGTGCGAGCCTTGCCCGGTCGGCATGCACCCGCTTTACCTCGCCCTCGACATCGCTGTTCATGCGCTGTCGCTCGATGCGCATATCGACGGCGTTCTCCAGGCCCCCGATTGCTGCCTTGAGTTCCGAAATCGCCTGCTCCACCGTCTTTTCCGCGGGCATCCACTTTTTTCCGCTGCTGGCACCGAGGGCTGGCCGAATCGTGAAGCCGCCCTTTCCGACATGACGCGAGACTAGTCCCCGTCACGAAACCGGTCAACAAACCCGCGGTTAAGTGCCTGTCCTACCTGTGGATCACCGCTTTTTTCGAAGTATTGCAAGCACTCGCCATGCCTGCTCATAATTCAAGCAGGCTGCGGGATTGTTGGCCAAGAGGCCCTTTTCCGGGGCGCAGTTTTATTGACTTGCGCGTTGCACCTGCTAAGGATCACCCGCTTTCATACGGTCCTCTCCCAGACCGTGATCGACACCGGAAAAACGGATTAGCCATGACCTCTCGCGACAAACATAACCGGATGGCGAATGCGATCCGATTCCTTGCCATGGATGCTGTGGAAAAGGCCAATTCCGGCCATCCCGGCCTTCCGATGGGCGCGGCCGACATCGCGACGGTTCTCTTCACGCGCTACCTGAAATTCGACCCGAAGAACCCGCTCTGGCCCGATCGCGACCGCTTCGTTCTGTCCGCCGGCCACGGCTCGATGCTGCTCTATTCTCTCCTCTACCTCACCGGCTACGAGGATATGACGATCGAGGATCTGAAGCAGTTCCGCCAGCTCGGTTCGAAGACCGCCGGCCATCCGGAATACGGCCACGCCTCGGGCATCGAGACCACCACGGGTCCGCTCGGCCAGGGCATTGCCAACGCCGTCGGCATGGCGATCGCCGAGCGCAAGCTCGAAACCGAATTCGGCAGCGATCTGCAGAGCCACCATACCTATGCGCTGTGCGGCGACGGCTGCCTCATGGAAGGCATCAGCCAGGAGGCGATCACGCTCGCCGGCCACCTGAAGCTCAACAAGCTCGTCCTCTTCTGGGACAACAACTCCATCACCATCGACGGCGCCGTTTCGCTGGCCGACTCGACCGACCAGGTCGCCCGCTTCAAGGCCGCCAACTGGAACACGATCGCCATCGACGGCCACGACATCGACCAGATCGCGGCCGCGATCGAAGAGGCGCAGAAATCGGATCGCCCGACCTTCATCGCCTGCAAGACCGTCATCGGCTTCGGCGCTCCGAACAAGGCCGGCACCCACAAGGTCCACGGCGCGCCGCTCGGTGCGGAAGAAATCGCCGCCACCCGCAAGGCGCTGAACTGGGAGGCGGAAGCCTTCACCGTTCCCGCCGACGTGCTGGATGCCTGGCGCCTCGCCGGTCTGCGCTCCACCAAGGCCCGCAAGGAATGGGAAGAGCGCCTTGCCGCCACCGCCCCGGAGAAGAAGGCGGAATTCGTGCGGCGCTTCGCCGGCGACCTGCCGGGCGGCTTCGACAGCGCCATTGACGCCTTCAAGAAGAAGGTCGCCGAGAACAACCCGACGGTCGCCACCCGCAAGGCGTCCGAGGACACGCTCGAGATCATCAACAGCATCGTCACCGAGACGATCGGCGGATCGGCGGATCTGACGCCGTCCAACAACACCAAGACCAGCCAGATGAAGTCGATCACCCCGACCGATTTCACCGGCCGCTACGTGCATTGGGGCATCCGCGAGCATGCCATGGCCGCCGCCATGAACGGCATCGCGCTTCACGGCGGCCTCATCCCCTATTCCGGCGGCTTCCTAATCTTCTCCGATTACTGCCGTCCCTCGGTTCGCCTCGCCGCACTCATGGGCATCCGCGTCGTCCACGTCTGGACGCATGATTCCATCGGCGTCGGCGAAGACGGCCCGACCCACCAGCCGGTCGAGCATCTGGCGGCACTCCGCGCCATCCCCAACCTGCTCCTCTTCCGCCCGGCCGACGAGACCGAAACGGCGGAATGCTGGCAGCTCGCGCTGAAGGAGAAGCACCGCCCGTCCGGCCTGGCTCTCACCCGCCAGAACCTGACGCCGGCGCGCAAGGAATACGAAGAGAAGAACCTCTGCGCCTATGGCGCCTACGAGCTGATTTCGGCAAGCGATGCCAAGGTTTCGATCTTCGCTTCCGGCTCGGAAGTCGAGATCGCCATCAAGGCTCAGGGCGTGCTGGAGCAGAAGGGCATCCCGACGCGCGTCGTCTCCGTGCCCTGCGTCGAGCTCTTCGCCGAACAATCGGAAGATTATATCGAGGCGATCATCGGCCATGCGCCGGTCAAGATTGCCGTAGAGGCTGCCGTCCGTGAGGGCTGGGACCACATCATCGGCTCCGACGGCGTCTTCATCGGCATGAAGTCCTTCGGCGCCTCCGGCCCCGCCAAGGAGCTGTTCAAGCACTTCGGCATCACCGCGGAAGCGGTTGTCGCCGCTGCTGAACAGCGTCTCGGCTGACGCAACAACGTGAAGATTTGAGAACAAGCGGGAGTTTGTGAAATGACTGTGAAAGTGAGCATCAACGGCTTCGGCCGCATCGGCCGCAACATCCTGCGCGCCATCGTCGAATCCGGCCGCACCGACATCGTAGTGGTGTCCATCAACGATCTCGGCCCCGTCGAGACCAATGCTCACCTGCTGCGCTACGACTCCATCCACGGTCGTTTCCCGGCCGAGGTGAAGGTCGAGGGCGACACCATCACCATCAACAACGGCAGGCCGATCAAGGTCACCGCGATCAAGGACCCGGCAACCCTGCCGCACAGGGAACTCGGCGTCGATATCGCGATGGAATGCACGGGCATCTTCACCGCGCGTGAAAAGGCCGCAGCACACCTGACCGCCGGCGCCAAGCGCGTCCTCGTCTCGGCCCCGGCCGAAGGCGCTGACCTGACGGTCGTCTATGGCGTCAACCATGACCAGCTCACCAGCGAGCACATGGTCATCTCCAATGCGTCCTGCACCACGAACTGCCTGGTTCCGGTCGTGAAGGTTCTTGACGACGCAGTGGGCATCGACCACGGCTTCATGACCACGATCCACTCCTACACGAACGATCAGCCCTCGCTCGACCAGATGCACAAGGATCTGTACCGCGCCCGCGCTGCCGCTCTGTCGATGATCCCGACCTCCACCGGCGCCGCCAAGGCCGTCGGCCTCGTCCTGCCGCACCTCAAGGGCAAGCTCGACGGCACGTCGATCCGCGTTCCGACCCCGAACGTCTCGGTCGTCGACTTCAAGTTCGTCGCCAAGAAGGCAACCACGGTCCAGGAAATCAACGAGACCATCAAGGCCGCCGCCAACGGCAAGCTGAAGGGCGTCCTCGGCTACACGGAAGAGCCGCTCGTCTCCCGCGACTTCAACCACGACAACCACTCCTCGATCTTCGCGATCGACCAGACCAAGGTCATGGAAGGCAACTTCGTGCGTATCCTCACCTGGTACGACAACGAATGGGGCTTCTCCAACCGCATGAACGACACCGCGGTCGCTTTCGCGAAGCTGATCTGATCCTTCCTATCGATTGCCCCTCATCCGCCTGCCGGCACCTTCTCCCCGTTCTGACGGGGAGAAGGACATACGCCTCGATGGTCCGCCATATCCGCAACGTCGAGTGTGGCACGTCCCCTCTCCCCGCAAGCGGGGAGAGGGTTAGGG
>NZ_JBHFJG010000041.1:4908-31956 GCF_057559155.1 Rhizobium moroccans
CCGCCCCGCTCTTCTTTTTCGTTGCCTGCCCTTCTCTTGCCGGAATTGTTCCTGCCTAATCAGGTCATTGTCCGATTCCCCGGCGCTCCCGCCGGAATCCGCCTCATACCTCAGCGTCGCCCGGCGACAACGGCACGGTGCCCGCCATTGGCGGGTGCTGGGAGGCGGGAATCGTGCGGACGGCATGGGCTGTGTGTGAAGGAAGGAACGGCTTCGTGGAGGCATTCTACATCATCCTCTTGGTCGGCACGATCCTGGTGCTGGCGGCCGCATTCTCGAGCTTGCTCGCCTACCGCTTCGGCGCGCCGCTGCTGCTCATCTTCCTGTCGATCGGGCTGATCGCCGGCGTCGATGGCCTCGGCATCCAATTCGACAATTTCCCCTTCTCCTACATGCTGGGCTCCCTGGCGCTGGCGATCGTGCTCTTCGATTCCGGCTTCGGCACTTCGATCCACTCCTTCCGCATCGCCGCCCTGCCGGCGCTCACGCTTGCCTCCGTCGGCGTGCTCGTGACGGCGGCCATCTTCGCCTTTGCCGCCTCGCTGCTTCTCGGGCTCTCGCTTCTCGAAGGCCTGCTGCTCGGTTCCATCGTCGCGTCGACGGATGCGGCGGCCGTCTTCTTCCTGCTGCGCATCGGCGGCATCAACATCCGCGACAAGGTGCGCTCCACGCTGGAGGTGGAATCCGGCACCAACGACCCGATGGCGATCTTCCTCACCATCGCCCTCGTCGATCTGCTGGCGTCGGGGCGGGGCTTCGGAGGGCTCGACCTGCACTTCCTGTTTCTCTTCATCGAGGAAATGGGGCTCGGCATGATCTTCGGCCTGCTCGGCGGCATGATGATCGTATGGGTGCTGAACCGCTTCACCTCCGATCGCGGGCTCGCGCCGATCTTCGCGCTGACGCTGGCACTCCTCGTCTTCGCCTTCACCGGCGCGATCGGCGGCAGCGGCTTTCTTGCCGTCTATGTCGCCGGTATCTATGCGGGCAACCGCCGCATGTTCGCCAAGCAGGCGATCGCCCGTTTCCATGAGGGGCTTACCTGGCTGGCGCAGATCATCATGTTCCTCGTGCTGGGCCTGCTCGCCACGCCTTCGCAGTTCCCGCCGATCATCCTGCCTGCGGTGGCGCTAGCGCTTTTCCTGATCTTCGTCGCCCGCCCGATCGCCGTATGGCTCAGCCTGATGCCCTATGACCTCACGCAGCAGGAAACAGGCTTCGTCGCCTGGGTCGGCCTGCGCGGCGCGGTCTCCATTCTGCTCGCCATCCTGCCGGTCATCGGCGGGCTCGAAAACGGCGTGATCTACTTCAACACCGCCTTCATCATCGTGCTTGTCTCGCTCTTCCTGCAAGGCTGGACGATCAAGCCGGTGGCCCAACGGCTCGGCCTCATCACTCCGCCCAGGATGGGCGCGGTAGACAAGGTGGAGCTCGACCTGCCGGGCGCCGCCCATCACGAGCTGATCTCCTACCGCGTCGTGAAGGACAGCCCCATTCTCAGCGGCGAGCGCATTCCGCGCTGGGCCATGCCCTCGCTCGTCATCCGCGACGGCAAGAGCATGCGCTATCAGTATGCCGGCCGGTTGCGCGAAGGCGATCAGGTCTATCTCTTCGTCTCGCCGGCCTATACGCGCCTGCTCGACCGGCTCTTTGCCAGCCGCGTACCGGTGGAGGAGGACGATACCGAATTCTTCGGCGCCTTCTCGATTTCACCGGCCGGTCCCGCCAAGGAGCTCGACGCGGCCTATGGCCCCGGCCTGCTCACCCCTGCCGAAAAGGACATGACCGTCGGGGAACTGATGGTCCACCGTCTCGGCGGCAAGGCGGATTACGCCGACCGCATGCGTTTCGGCTCGATCGTGCTGATCGTCCGCGAACTCGACGAGCACGACAATATCCACGGCATCGGCATCTCTCTGGAACCGGTCGAGCCCGCGACCAACCTGCCGATCTTTATCAACATGCGCGAGATCGCCCACCGTGTCCGCGATTTCCTGCGCAGGCAGAGAGGCAGACCGGCAACCGGCGGTCCACCGGAAGGTCCCGGCACCACCGTTTAATTGGTTGCGATAAGAATTTTTGTGATTTTTTCCTATTTATGTCATGATCAACGGAATAGGAGATTTGATATGGCAACCATGACCGTGTCTCCTTGCCCGATCCGATGAAGGAATGGATCGAGGCGCAAGTTGAAAAAGGTGAATATGCCAGCGCCAGCGACTATGTGCGCGATCTGGTTCGCCGCGACCGGGAGCGGCGCGGGCGCGAATTCACCATGGATGAGCTTCGACAGCTCGTTGCAAATTCTCGTGCCAGCGGAATCGGCGCCCGCAGCTTGGATGATCTTTTCGCAGAAGCCGAACATATAGCGGCAACCCGCGAGGGTATTCGTGAATAGCTACCGGCTGACCGCCAGGGCGGAAAGCGAAATCCTCGATATCTTCATCTACGGTATCGAGCAATTCGGGTTGAGGCAGGCTCGTCTTTGCAAGGACGATATGGAGGACTGCTTCCAGCTTTTGGTAGACAATCCGCGAATGGGACGGCCCGCCACCTAGATTGGCGAGGGCGTCCGGCGGCATGAACACGGAAGCCATATCGTCCTCTACGAAATCGACGGCTCCGGCATTCTCATCCTCGCCGTCATACATCAGAGAAGCGTTCGTCGCCTAAAACTCTAAGTCTTGCGTCACCGGTCAGGCATAGTATGGTCCGGCTCCAACCACTTCCCAGGAGATGCATCCAGCCATGCCGGCCTTCAAGACCCTCGACGACCTTTCCGACATCGCAGGCAAGCGCGCGCTCGTGCGCGTCGATCTCAACGTTCCCGTTGCCGACGGCAAGGTGACGGACACGACCCGTATCGAGCGCGTCGCGCCCACCATCCTGGAATTGTCTGAAAAGGGCGCCAAGGTGATCCTGCTCGCCCATTTCGGCCGTCCGAAGGGTGAGCCCGTTGCCGACATGTCGCTGTCGCTGATCGTCCCCACTGTCGAGCAGGTGCTCGATCATGCGGTTCTCTTCGCTTCCGATTGCATCGGCCCCGCCGCCGAGGAAGCAATCGCGAAGATGGCTGACGGCGATATCCTGCTTCTGGAAAACACCCGTTTCCACAAGGGTGAAGAGAAGAACGACCCCGCCTTCACGAAAGAACTGGCGAAGAACGGCGACATCTACGTCAACGACGCCTTTTCCGCCGCCCATCGCGCGCATGCCTCGACCGAAGGTCTTGCCCACCATCTGCCGGCCTATGCCGGCCGCACCATGCAGGAAGAGCTGGAGGCCTTGGAAAAGGGCCTCGGCAATCCGGTCCATCCGGTCGTGGCGATCGTCGGCGGCGCCAAGGTTTCCACCAAGATCGACCTCCTTACGAACCTCGTGAAGAAGGTCGATGCGCTGGTGATCGGCGGCGGCATGGCCAATACCTTCATCGCCGCGCGCGGCACCAATGTGGGCAAATCGCTCTGCGAGCACGACCTTGCCGATACCGCCAAACAGATCATGATCGAGGCCGCATCCGCCGGCTGCGCCATCATCCTGCCGGTGGATGGCGTCGTCGCACGCGAGTTCAAGGCGGGCGCCGCCAACGAGGTGGTGAGCATCGATGCCATTCCCGCCGACGCCATGGTGCTGGATGTGGGGCCGAAATCCATCGAGGCGATTAATTCCTGGATTTCCCGGGCCAATACCCTCGTCTGGAACGGTCCGCTCGGCGCTTTCGAAATCGAGCCCTTCGATGCGGCGACGGTCGCAGCCGCAGAACACGCGGCCGAAGAGACGAAAGCGGGCAAGCTGATCTCGGTCGCCGGCGGCGGCGATACGGTGGCAGCTCTCAATCATGCTGACGTGGCCGACGATTTCAGCTATGTTTCCACAGCCGGGGGCGCTTTCCTGGAATGGATGGAAGGCAAGGAACTGCCTGGCGTGGCCGTGCTCGCCAAGAACGCCTGAGCCGGATTCGGTGGAAACGGCGCTCGGACATAGGCCCGGGCGTCAACCGGTCAAGAGCTTTTAAAAAATTTATTTGTTTTAAACGATTGAAATAATTTCAATCGTTTCAGTCGTTTAAGGCAGGATTTTCCTTCTCTATAACTTCTGTTATCGGCGAATTGTCAGATTGGGAGATGAGCGCGTTTCGCGCCAAGTTTAGGGACAGGAGTGTAGTATGGTGGACGCGAAGATGTTGAACAAGATGAGTTCTGCGCCCGGATTTATTGCGGCGCTGGACCAAAGCGGTGGTTCAACACCTGGAGCGTTGCGCCTTTATGGCGTATCCGACGCCGACTATCAGGGTGATGAGGAGATGTTCCGCCTGGTGCACGCCATGCGCGTCCGCATCATGAGCGCGCCCGCCTTCATGGGCGACAAGGTTATCGGCGCTATCCTGTTCGAGCGGACCATGGACGGCGACGTCGATGGTCAGGCTGTTCCGTCCTATCTCTGGGAAAAGCGGGGCGTCGTGCCCTTCCTCAAAGTCGACAAGGGCCTGAACACCGAAGAAAACGGCGTTCAAACGATGAAGCCCATGCCCGATCTGGATACTCTCCTGATCCGCGGTCGCGAAAAGGGGATATTCGGAACCAAGATGCGCTCGGTGATCGGCCACGCCGATAAGGCCGGGATCGCCGCCGTCGTGCAGCAGCAGTTCGAGGTGGCGCGCCGGATCATCGGCCAGGGTCTCATGCCGATCATCGAGCCTGAAGTTTCCATCAAGAGCCCGACGAAGGAACAGGCCGAAGCCATTTTGCGCGATGAGATTGCACAACAACTCGACAAGCTTCCCGCGGGCGAGACAGTCATGCTTAAATTGACGATCCCGACGGTCGCCGATTTCTACGCTCCTCTGATCGCTCATAAGTCGGTCGTTCGCGTCGTCGCCCTTTCCGGCGGCTACAGCACCGCGGAAGCCTGCGAAAAGCTCGGCCATAACCATGGCATGATCGCGAGTTTCTCCCGCGCCTTGGCGGAAAACCTGCGCGTCACGATGAGTGACGCAGAATTCGATGCGAGCCTGGCCGAAACGATCGATCAAATCTACGCCGCAAGCGTCAATAAGTCCTGATGATCGGCTGTAAAGCATATCGTTAATCTCAGGCGATATGCCATGTCCGCGCTCTGCGGGATGGCCGTGCCGGCACTCCGGCACGGCCTTTCATTTTGCGCCTCCGAACCTAATTGCACCTCTGGCGTTCCATGGGAAGGAGGTGAACCATGAGCGACTTGAACACACAGGTCCGCGCCCTGTTCGATGATTACGGCCGGATCAGCGACCAGGCTCTCACGGACCCGCAGGCGGCAGATTTCGATCGCCTTGCCGACGCCTTTGCGGAACACTTCGTCGGCTCGGCCCCGCAAGGCGTGTTCGCCGGCACCAATGACGACAAGCTCAGGGCGGTGATACCCCAGGGCTTCGCACATTACCGAAAGGTCGGCGGAAAGCGGATGCTGCTGCAGGGTCTGCAAATCACGCCGCTCGACGAGCTTCATGCGGTCGCGGTGGTCGATTGGGAATTCGCCTACGAAAACAAGGCGCGCAAGGCAGGCACTATCCGCTTCACCAATTTCTATTTCGTCACGATCGCGAGCGGCGAACCGAAGATTTTCGCCTATGTCACCGCCGACGAACAGAAGGCAATGAAGGACCACGGCCTCGCCTGACGCGAAGCCCTCCTGTCGCTTCTGTTTTGCTGATGGAGCGATCAAAAACATTGGCTGGTGGACGCTGGGACGAAGCGTTTAAATCGCGATACTCTCTTCAGAGGAGGCTCCATGCCGACCGCCGAATACGTCACCGTCGATGTCTTCACCTCCGAACGCTTCAGCGGCAATCCGCTTGCCGTGATCACCGATGCGCGTGGCATTAGCGACGAGGCCATGCAGAAGATCGCGGCGGAGTTCGGCTATTCGGAAACCACTTTCGTGTTGCCGCCCGAAGATCCGGAAAACAGCGCCTGTGTGCGCATCTTCACGCCGACGGTGGAAGTTCCCTTCGCCGGCCATCCGAATGTCGGAACCGCCTATGTGCTCGGCCAGCGGCCCGAACTCTTCGGCACGCCGGTTGGCGACAGGCTGCGCTTCGAGGAACTGGCGGGATTGGTGGAGGTCGAACTCCTGCGGGAGGAAAGCCGCGTCATCGGCGCCACCATCCGCGCGCCGCGCCCTCTTGATGTCGGCGACGAGGTGACGCCCGATCTTATCGCCCGCTGCGCTTCGATCGAGCCCGCCATGGTGCTGACCCAAACGCACGCGCCGATCTTCGCCTCCGTGGGCCTGCCCTTCGCGCTTGCCGAGATCGACAGTCTCGAGGCGCTTGGTGCCGCGTGCCCCGATCTTTCCGCCTTCCGCGAAGCGGCAGGCCGGCACCAGGTGACGGACTTTTCGCTTTTCCTCTATGTCCGCCAGGAGCCCTGGCGGGTGCGCGCCCGCATGTTCGCGCCGCTCGACAACGTGATGGAAGACCCGGCGACCGGTAGTGCTTCGGCAGCACTTGCCGCCTATCTGGCGACGCTTGCCGAGGAGGCGGATCTCGATACCCACATCACCGTCGAGCAGGGCGTGGAGATGGGCCGCGCGAGCGTCATCGAGCTCGACGTGAGAAAGCAGGGCGGCATCGTCCGCGATGTCAGCATTTCCGGCCGATGCGTTTCCGCCATGCGCGGCGCTATCGACTGGTGATCAGGTAAATTCCCTGAGCAGCAGCGCCACCGCCCATATCGCGAAGGCGAAAACCGCAAGCTTCCAGAAATCTCCCCGCCGCCTCAGGCCCGGCAGGTCGAGCGGACGGATGATCTGCACCAGCATGGCCAGGATCAGCAGGACCGAGATTGTTTTCGTCATCGCTTTTTAACCTCGCCCCGCCGCCATAGGCTGGACATTTTTGCACTTCACCACAGATAGCCTCAGCAAGGGAACATCCGCCGAGGACTGCGTTAACGCCTGCTTTACTACAAGGCAACATAGCTACTCGCTGCCCTGCATTTTCAGGGTTGATCACCGGTACGAGAGAAAAAGACAGTATCGAAATGAGCCGAAACCTGCTGCCAGTCCTCGCCCTCCTCACCGGTACACTTTTTCTCTTCCTCGGCAACGGTCTCCAGGGATTGCTTCTGCCGCTCCGCGGCACCCAGGAAGGTTACTCCAACGATGTTCTCGGCCTGCTCGGAACCACCTGGGCCGCAGGCTTCGTGCTCGGCTGCTTCGTGGCTCCGAGCGTGGTACGGCGTATAGGCCATGTGCGGGCGTTTTCCGGCTTCCTGGCGCTGATCTGCTTCAACGTGCTCATCACCGGCATTTTCGTCGAGCAGACCTCCTGGCTGGTGCTGCGCGCCATCACCGGCTTCTGCACGGCCGGCACCTCGATGATCATCGAAAGTTGGCTGAACGAGCGGGCGACCAACGAGAGTCGCGGTACGATCTTCTCCTTCTATATCTCCATCACCCTGTTTGGTGTGGTCGGCGGGCAGCTCATGGTGCCCTTCTCGGATGTTTCCACGCCGCTGCTCTTCATGGTCTGCGGCATGCTCTATTGCGTCGCGCAATTGCCGACGACGCTTTCCAAGGCCGCCTCCCCGCAGCCGCTGAAGCGCGTTAACCTTGATCTCAGGGCGCTCTTCCGCAATTCGCCCATCGCCTCTGTCGGCATCCTCCTGATCGGCATCGCAAACGGCGCCTACGGTACGCTCGGCGCCGTCTTCGCCACGCGTGTGGGGCTGGACCACGGCGCGGTCGCCGCCATGGTCAGCATCACCATTTTCGCGGGCGCCATCATGCAGTTCCCCGCAGGCCGCCTTTCCGACCGCATGGACCGCCGCCATGTGCTGGCGGGGCTTTCCGCCGTCTCGGCAGTCGCCGGGCTGGCCCTCGTGCTTTTCCAGCCGGTAAACGTCTACGCCATCATCGTTCTGGTCGCCCTTTACGGCGCGACTGCCAACGCGCTCTATCCAATCGCCGTGGCGCACGCCAACGACTTTGCCGCACCGGAGGATTTCGTGAAGGTCTCGGGCGGGCTGCTGCTGCTCTTCGGCATAGGCACGATCATCGGCCCCAGTCTCGGCGGGCCGGTGATGACTTCGCTCGGGCCGCATGCGGTCTTTGCAGTTACCGCCGGTGCGCATATTCTAGTGTCGGCCTATGCGGTCCTGCGCAGCCGCGCCCGTCCCCCCGTACCGGTGGACGAGCGCGACACCTACACGACCGCGCCCGCCGGGACGACACCGCTGGGAACGCCGGAAGGACTGTCGCTCGATCCGCGCGCCAACACGGAGGCCGCAACGGACACGAACCAACCGCAGGAGAGTCAGCATGAGCTTTCTCGATGACGATAGACCGAAAAAGCCTGCCGCCCACGAACTGGGCTCCGATCTTTCGATGCTCTCGGTGGACGAACTCGACACCCGCATCGGGTTCCTGAAGGAGGAAATCCTCCGGATGGAGGCGGAGAAGGAGCGCAAGACGGCCGGCCGGCGCGCGGCGGACAGTTTCTTCAAGAGCTGAAAGCCTGCGTCAAACCGGGAATTCTGTGAAACCGGCAACCGGCTTAACCCCGTATTAATCATTAATGGACTATATCATGGGGCATCCAGACCTTCTGGATTCAGACAGTTTCACCGTTCGGCGAATGGGGTCTGATTTTCTCCCTGTTTTACCTTGAGAGCCGCTTTTGCGGCTCTTCTTTTAATGGTTCCCACCGAAATTGTGGGTATTAACCTTTCCTTAAGAAACGTCTTGCGGATTTCCGCTATAAGGCTCATGTTCAGGTCAATTAGAACGGCACGGGAACCTTCTGCCGACGTCCCCATTGCCTGAATGTGATGCGTTAGCGGGAATGAAATCATGTCAGAACAGGGATTGAACACGATCAGCTTTGCTGGACGCGCCGCTGCCTCCCCGCAGTTCAAGGCGCTCTATTCCGAAGGCATGGCACTGGTCGAGGAGACCGCGAGCTATCTCGACGGCACCGGGCGCGCCGCCTCCAAGGTTCTGCCCCGCATGGCATCCGTTCTCTATGCCGCTGAATCCATGCGCCTCACCACCCGCCTGATGCAGATGGCTTCCTGGCTGCTCCTGCAGCGCGCCGTCAACAATGGCGAGATGAGTCGCGAGCAGGTGCTTTCCGAAAAGAGCAAGGTCCGCCTCGACGGCTTCAACGTCGATCGCAGCGCGCCCGGCTGGCTCGACCTGCCGGAAGGCTTCCGCGATCTCGTCGAACGCTCGCTGCGCCTGCAGAACCGCATCGCTCTCCTCGACCGCGAGATCTATCGCCCGGGCGACGCTCCGGTGATCCCGGACAACGAAAACAGCGTCCGCGCCCAGATCAGCCTGCTGCACACCGCCTTCGGAAATTGAAGAGAACGGCAGCCGCTTCTGTAGGCCCAAGAGTTCAACGGCGTATAGCGGCGGTTCTCTTCGACTTTGCCAATTCCAGGAATTTGGTTTTGATCGCCGTGAACAGACCCGGCGGAATGAACCCGTAGCTGAATTCGCCGGTTCGGTTCGGCACTTGCGACAAGCCGCCATTCGGCCATTCGTCAACGTTATACTCCGAAACGATGACCCAGCTCGGTAGATCGTCCAGGCCGATCGCGCTCTTCACCTTCGAGGGGATCTCAATTCCGATCGTATCGCCCGATGGCGGCGTATGGGTTATCGGCAACAGCACGACATAGCGCGGACGAGCCGCACTGTCGCTGGCGGCCACAAGACAGGTAGGGCGATCCTTGCGGCGATCCTGTCCTGCCGCCGCTTCATGCACCCATACATAATCGTAGCGAACGACAAGACCCGGCTTGGGATCAGGCAAACCCACCGGATCACCTTACTTCAGGAGATCGTCGAGCTTTGCTTGCTCGGGTTCCATCTCAGCTCGCTCGACCGCTTCGGTGACGATATCGGTTGCGTCCTCTGTACGATGGGCTCGCTGCGCCGCAGCTTTCAACCAGTCATATTGGCTCGCCGACATGAGCACGAACTCACGCCGGCCGTGACGAGTGATCTCAACCGGCTCCCGCTGCGCTTTATGCTGATATTCTCCGAACTTGCGTTGGAATTCGAGAGAACCGACCGTAGCCATCCAGGGTATCCTTATGCAACAAAACGGATTATACGTATAATTCGGAGTTTGGAAAGCTGATCGTCTCGCCCATGCTGGCATTCCCAAAAACAAAAAAGCCCGGCTTGCGCCAGGCTCCTTGTTCGTTCGATCCAGACAAGGAATCAGAGGCCGAGGCCACCGAAACGCTTGTTGAACTTGGAAACGCGGCCGCCGCGGTCCATGAGCTGCTGGTTGCCGCCGGTCCAGGCCGGATGGGACTTCGGATCGATTTCAAGGTTCATGGTCGCGCCTTCCGAACCCCAGGTCGAGCGGGTCTCGTATTCGGTACCATCGGTCATGACGACCTTGATCGTGTGGTAGTCGGGATGAATGTCAGCCTTCATGTCGATAATCCTGCTCTCACGAGGTCCATTTGTCGCAATTGCGAGCGGGAAGCCTCTTCAATAAATGAAGCCGCAGACCGATCCGGCCACGGCTTCCCAATTCGATGCGGAGCCTATACAGGAAGGTCGCCGGAAGTACAAGTACCCGTATGGCCTTGAAGCGGCCGAAGGAAAACAGAGGGAAAAATTGGCCGAAGCCCAAGAAACCGAAAACAAAGGCAGGGCGCTGAAACCGCTCGCAAGGCTCCTCCCCTATCTTGCCCGCTATCGCCGGCTGGTCGCCGCCGCCGTTTTCTTTCTGGTACTGGCCGCCGCGACTACACTGGCGCTGCCGCTTGCCGTGCGCCGCATGGTGGACCATGGCTTCGCCGCCGCCGACGGCAGCTTCATCAACAACTATTTCGGCATGCTGCTGGCGCTCGCCGCCGTTCTCGCGGTTGCCAGTGCCATGCGCTATTATTACGTCATCACCATCGGCGAGCGAGTGGTGGCGGATTTGCGCCGCGAGGTCTTCGCCCATGTGACGCGGCTTTCGCCCTCCTTCTTCGACGTCAACCAGTCGGGCGAGATCGTTTCCCGGCTGACGGCGGATACGACACAGATCAAGTCGGCCTTCGGCTCGGCGGCCTCCCAGGCGCTTCGCAATACGATTCTCTGTCTCGGCGCGATGGGCATGATGATCTATACGAGCCCGCGCCTCTCGGGTCTCGTGCTCGGCGCCATCCCGCTGATCGTCTTTCCGCTCGTCGCCTTCGGACGCTCGGTGCGCCGACGTTCGCGCGCGGCCCAGGATACGCTTGCCGAAACCTCCGCCTTCGCCGCCGAAACCATCGGCGCGACCCGGACGGTTCAGGCTTTCGGTAGCGAGGCCGCTTCCGAAAGCCGCTACGGCGGAGCCGTGGAGGCAGCTTATGATGCAGCGCGCGCCGCCATCCGGGCGCGGGCGCTGCTGACCGGCTTTGCCATCCTCCTCGTCTTCGGCAGCATCGTCGGCGTCCTCTGGTATGGCGCCCAAAGCGTTCTTTCCGGCACCATGACCGCCGGCACGCTCGGTCAGTTCGTGCTCTACTCAGTCATCGTCGCCAGTTCTCTCGGCCAGCTTTCAGAGGTATGGGGCGAGCTTTCCCAGGCGGGCGGCGCGGCCGAGCGGCTGACCGAACTGCTGCACGAAGTGCCTGCCGTCCGCGATCCCGAGAACCCGGTCGCGCTCCCCTCCCCGGCACGCGGCGAAGTGGAGTTCGAGGGCGTCTCCTTCGCCTATCCGGCGCGCGTCAGCGCCATCACCCTCAACGATCTTTCCTTCCGGATTCGAGCCGGTGAGACCGTCGCGATCGTCGGCCCCTCCGGCGCCGGCAAGAGCACGATCCTCTCGCTGCTCCTGCGCTTCTACGATCCGACCGCCGGCGCCGTGCGCCTCGACGGCGTCGATCTCCGTCAGGCCGCGCTCTCCGATCTCCGTTCGCGGCTCGCCATCGTGCCCCAGGACGTGACGATCTTCGCCGCCTCCATCCACGACAACATCGCCTTCGGCCGCCCGGATGCAAGCCGCGAGACCGTGCGCGCCGCGGCCGTCGCCGCACAGGCGGACGAGTTCATCTCAAGGCTCGACCGGGGCTACGACACCGTGGCCGGCGAACGCGGCATCACGCTTTCGGGCGGCCAGCGCCAGCGGATCGCAATCGCCCGGGCGATCCTCAAGAACGCGCCGGTGCTGCTGCTCGACGAGGCGACCTCCGCGCTCGATGCCGAAAGCGAGACGCTGGTGCAGAAAGCCCTGGATGGCCTTATGCGGGATCGCACGACGCTGGTGATCGCCCACCGCCTGGCGACGGTGCTGAAGGCGGACCGTATTCTGGTTATGGATGATGGCCGCATCGTCGAAGAAGGCACTCATCAGAGCCTCGTCGCCGCCGGCGGGCTCTACGCCAAGCTCGCCCGGCTGCAGTTCCACGATATCGAACGGCAGAGCGCCGCCGCTCTCTGAAGCCCACCGGTTACTCTGCGGGTTTGAAGGTCCACTTCACGACATACTCGCCGTTGCGCTTCACCTTGGTCTTGGTCCGCACTTCGACCGGTCCGCCGAGCAGCACCTCCGCCTGTTCGAAAGCTTCGCGGGCTTCGGCTATGGCCTTGTGATAGGCGCTGTTGTCGCGCTTGGGGCTTTCGGCGACCGCCTTCAGGAGGGCGGCCATGTCCGGCTTGCGATTGGCCATGAATGGGTTCTTGCTCAGCGCTCGGTCAGCTTCAGTTCGATGCGGCGGTTCTGCGAACGCGCCTCCGGCGTGTCGCCCTCGGCGATCGGCTGATATTCGCCGAAGCCCGCGGCCACGAGGCGGTTCGCCGGCACCCCCTTGGAAATCAGGTGTTTGACGACCGAAGTGGCGCGGGCCGAGGAAAGCTGCCAATTGTCCCGGAAGCGGCCGGAGCCGGAAAGCTGGACATTGTCCGTATGCCCGTCGACGCGCAGCACCCAGTTGATCTCGGGCGGAATTTCCTTGGCGAGGTCGAGCAGCGCGACGGCAAGCTTGTCCATCTCCGCCTGTCCTGCGGGATCGAGCTGATCGCCGCCTGGCGGGAAAAGCACTTCCGACTGGAAGACGAAGCGGTCGCCGACGATGCGGATATTCTCGCGGTCCGAGAGGATTTCCCTGAGCCGGCCGAAGAAATCGGAACGGTAGCGGTTGAGCTCCTGCACGCGCTGGGCAAGAGCCACGTTGAGGCGTCTGCCGAGGTCCGCGATCTGGGTCTGAGAGGCCTGATCCTTCGCTTCGGAAGCCTGCAAGGCCGCCTCCACAGCGGCGATCTGGGCGCGCAGCGCGGCGATCTGCTGGTTGAGCAGCTCGATCTGGTTCATGGCGCGCGCGCTCACCTGCTGCTCTTCCGAGAGCTTGCCGGTCAGCTCGCCGATCTGCGCATTGGCGGCGTTGCTGCTGCCGGCGCCCTGGTCGAGCAGGGTCTGCAGGCGGGAACGCTCGCTTTCCGAAGTGGCAAGCGAGGACTGCAGCGTGGCCAGCATATCCTCCATGTCCTGGTTGTTGCCCTTTTCGAGCGCCAGGAGCTCCGTCAATTCGGCGATCTGACTGTTCAGCCGGTTCAGAACCGCGTCGCGGCCGCTGATCTCGCGGCTGAGCAGATACTGCGCCAGCACGAAAACGGTGAGCAGGAACATGATGGCGAGCAGCAGCGTGGAAAGCGCGTCCACGAAACCCGGCCAGTAATCGACACCCCGCTCGCGACGGCGGTTCTTTGCGAGCGCCATCGCCTACTTGCCCCCGATCTTGTCGGAAAGCCGGTCGAGGGTCCGGCGCAGGGCCCTGGATTCCTCCTGCTGCGCCTCGATCCAGTCGCGCAGCATCTGCTGTTCGTTGCGCATGTTGCGCACGAGGCCCTGAATGCCTTCGGCAAGATTGGCCATGGCGGCAAGCGAGCGGTCGCTATGCGGCCCATCCTGGCTCTTGGCGAGCGCCGCCTGGCTGGCGGCAAGCTTGCGCAATTGCTCCGCCACCAACCGCAGATCTTCCGTCGAACCGGCGGCGCCCGCCGTTTCGATGAGCGCGGAAGGCAGATCGGAACCGACATCGGTCACGGAGGAGAGCCAGTTCTCGAGTTCCGTGTAGAAGCGGTTCTGCGCGCGGCCGGCCTGCAGATCGAGGAAGCCGAGGATCAGCGATCCCGAAAGGCCGAGCAGCGAGGAGGAGAACGCCGTGCCCATGCCGGAGAGCGGCTGGGCAAGCCCGCTCTTGATCGCCGCGAGTACGTCGCTCGATTCACCGGAATTAGGGTCCAGCGCGCCGATGACGTTGCTGATCGAGCCGATGGTCTGGATAAGGCCCCAGAAAGTGCCGAGCAGGCCGAGGAAGACCAGGAGACCGATGAGATAGCGGGACGTGTCCCGCGATTCGTCGAGCCGGGTGCCGATCGAATCGAGGATCGAGCGGAAGGCCGCGGTCGAGAGCCGCGTCTGGCGGCGGCCGATCAGCGAACGCATCGGCGCAAGCAATCTGGGTTCGCGCCCAGCCTTCTCGACGCTGCCCGCAGCCCGGAAGGAATTGAACCAGCGCACCTCCGGAATGAGGCCGATCACCTGGTTGAAGACGAGAACGATGCCGATCAGGAGGACGCCGAGGATGAGGCCGTTGAGACCCGGATTGGTCTGGAAGGCATGCGCGGCCTGCCGGTAGAGGATGGCGGAGACAAAACCGACGATGATGAGGAAGAGCACCATCGTCCAGAGGAAGGGGACGGGATTGGAGAGCTTGTAGTTGTAGCCGCGGTCCGCTTCCGCTTCGTCCAGATCGTCCACCCTCGCATCCATCATGATATGCCTTTTGCCTCCGGGTACCATTGGCCGGAGGCTAGTGGAAAAATGCGACGAATTGAAGTGTGCAGGCCGTGGAAAACACGGGACTATTGCCCGCAGATAGCGCTCAGCGGGTCGGTACCGGCCGGTTGACGACCTCGATCAGCGCCTTGTGGATGAGTTCGTTGCCGGCGACCACGTTGCCGCTGCCGAAAATATCGGTCGTGCCCTTCATGTCGCTGGTGAACCCGCCCGCCTCGCGGATGAGGATGAGGCCCGCCGCCATGTCCCATGGCGAAAGGTCGGCCTCCCAGAAGCCGTCGAGACGGCCAGCCGCCACATAGGCGAGATCGAGCGCGGCCGCGCCCATGCGCCGCATACCGGCTACCTCGCCCATCACGTGGCGCAGCTCCACCAGGAACTTGCCGTGATTGCCGCGCCCGAGATGCGGCACGCCGCAGCCGATGACGCAGTCGGAAAGCACGCGGCGGGAGGCGACACGGATGCGGCGATCGTTGAGGAAGGCGCCGCCGCCCTTTTCGGCGGTGTAGAGCTCGTCCGTCGCAGGATTGAAGATGACGCCGGCGACGATCTCGCCGTTGCGTTCGAGCGCGATCGAAACCGCGAATTGCGGGATGCCGTGCAGGAAGTTCGTCGTGCCGTCGAGCGGATCGACGATCCAGCGATGCGCGCCGTCCGTGCCCTTCACCTCCTGGCTCTCCTCGCCGAGGAAGCCATAGGTGGGACGCGCCTTGATCAGCTCCTCGCGGACGATCTTTTCTGCCCTAAGATCCGCCTGGGAAACGAAATCGCTCGGCCCCTTCACCGAAACCTGCAGGTTCTGCACCTCGCCGAAATCGCGGCTGAGAGACTTGCCGGCCTTGATGGCAGCCTGAACCATGACGTTGAGAAGGGCGGAGCGGGCCATGCGGGAAATCCTTGGCGGGTGTCCCGTATTCGTGTGATCGGGACGGACGTTTTACGGGCGATGTCGAGATTGGCGGTTCAAGACCACAAAACCGCGGGAAATTCAAGCCTTGCGACTGAGGCTTGCGTTTTGACGAGCGGCCACCAACATTGTTGTTCGTGCCATTACGGATATATCGTGGGGCAGAAGCATGGAATTGGTGTAAAGTCTCCCCTCCGGCCCTTCGCTTACGCTTCGGGCGTTCGTCGCTGAAATCGATTCATAGGATCGATTTCTCCGGCTTCGCCGGATCGCTCCTCACCCACGCCGGAACTTGTTCGCCGCGTCGATCGCCTGGCGCTGCTGGTCGTCGTTGATACCGAGATAGAAATCCTCGAGCGCCGGGTCCTGCAGGCCGGCGCGACGGGAAAGCACATACCATTTCGCCGCTTCCACCGGGTTCGGCCGCGTGCCGAGCGCGTTGATGTAGAGATGCGCGAGCTTGTTCTGGGCCACCACATTGCCGCGATGAGCCGCTATCCTGAGCCAGTCGAAACCCTTCTCGTAATCGCGCGGGCCACCGACGCCGTTCACCAGCCACAGCCCCATATCGAGCTGGGCGGTATCGAAACCGGCCATGGCGGCGCGCTCCATCCACTCGCGGGCCTGGGTCTTCTTCTCCGCCGGCGCGTCCTTGACGGCGACGTAGAGCTGCGCGACCGCATATTGCGCATCGGCAAGCCCCTGCGCGGCAGCCTTTTCGTAAAACGGCAGCGCGAGCTTCAGCCCTTTCTCGCCGGGATTGTCCGAAACCAGGATCTGCGCCCAGTTGAACTGCGCCGAGGAGTTTCCGGCCTCCGCGGCCTTGCGCATGTATTCGTCGGCCTTCGCCTTGTCATGCGCGACATGCCTGCCGCTCATCAAGAGCAGCGCATATTGGAACATTCCGGCCGGATCGCCGCGCTCCGCCGCCTGCCCGTACCAGAAGGTGGCGGCCTCCGCGTCGCGCTTGATGCCGAACCCCTTCATCATCATTTCGGCGACCAGCGTCTGGGCTGCGGCATCCCCTTTCTGGGCGCGGGCGAGCGCCAGGTCGAGCGCAGTCACGTAAAGGCCTCGCTGATAGGCGCCGTAAGCCTCATCGGCAGGCCCGGTAGCGGGCTTTTCAGCGGGCGCCGGCGGTAGTCTCGCGCCCATGCGCTGATAGAGTTCGACGCCTCCGGAAGGCACGATGCCGTCCGGCTGGGCCTCCGGCTCCTGCATGCCGCCGGCCTCCGCATTACCCTCCTGCGCCCCGACCCTTCCCTTCTTGATCGGCTCGGCGACCGGCTCCAGCGGACGCGCGACAGCCGGCGGCTGAGCTTGCGCCGCGGCAAGCCCGGGCAGGATGGCGCAGGCGAACGCGGTCGCCAGCAGCGCATCACGGATAGATCGGGTTCGGCGGTTCAGCGGCATGGGCTCCATCAAACCTCAAACCGTGGCGCTTTTTCGTCCAGCATCGCGTTGATTTCCGCAACCGCGACAGCCGCGCCGGCAGGATGGGCGAAGACCGCGGAGCGGAGGGCGACGAATTCCGCCCCCGTCTCGGCCACGGCAAGAGCCGAGGCAATGTCGCTGCCGCCCATCACGACACAGGGGATTTCCACCATCGAGGCCCACCATTCCCCGAGCGCCAGGTTCTTGGGATGCGCCTCCGGCTTGATATCGCCATCCAGCTTTCCAAAGAAGATATAGTCGGGCCTGAGCTCTCCGATCTCCAGCGCCGTATGGCGGTCGGCTACTCCGCCCGCGCCGACGATGAGCTTCGGCGTGAACTTCTCGATCGCCTCGCCGATTTCCGCGGGGCCGCCGCTCATGTGCAGGCCGTCCGCCTTCGCCCGGCCGGCCACCCGGCTATCGCCCGCGATCAACGCCGCCGCACCCGCCGCCTGAATGATCGGCACCAGTTTCTCGACCCCCTTCTGGAAGGCCTGGTCGTCAAGACCATATTGCGGCAGGATGACGGAAGATACGTCACCGCCCCGCAAAGCATCCTCGACATCCTTCGCCTGTGCTGCCGCATCCTCGCCTTCCGGCACGATCAGCACGAGGCGGCAACGGTCTTCCGGTTCGGTCATGGCATATCCTGTTTGGGCGCGGCATTTGTTTATCTTCTGGAACAATCCGATAGACCGGACGACGGCAAGGATCAACCGCTAGCCTCCGGCAGCAGAGGCACAAAGGCGAGGAAAGCTCCTGCTGCAATGCACAATAAAATCTTGCCGTCATCCGGCGTTTACCGTAAGTTCGGGGAATGACGAGCGTTGATCCCTTCGCAGCCATAGCTGATCCGAACCGGCGGCATCTGCTGGAAGAGCTTCGGCGATCCCCGAAAACGGTCAATGAATTGGCGCAGGGCCTGCCGATCAGCCGCCCCGCGGTTTCGCAGCATTTGAAGGCGCTGCTCGAAAGCAATCTCGTGACGGTCGCCGCCAGGGGAACCCGGCGGGTCTATTCCGTCAACAACAAGGGGTTCGACAAACTGAACCTCTGGCTGGATCAGTTCTGGTCGTGACACCGGCCACGACCAGAACCGTGATGATTTCCTGAAATTTATCTCGGGATTGGTTTGCCGCCTGCTTTCCCTGATACTCAACAAACCCGGCGCGGGCGGCGAAGGATGTTTTCGTTTACGACGATCAGTGGCGGGTCTTGGACCTTAGGCGCTCCATCTCGTCTTTGAGGAGCAGTTTGCGCCGTTTGATTGCTGCGATCTGTTGGTCGTCGGAAGAGGGGGACGATAGAACACTTTGCAACTCTTCTTCGAGAGCACTGTGCTTCTTTTCGAGAGATGCAAGATGAGCCTGAATGGTCATGTGGCATGTCCTCCTTTAGGTACCTGCCCCCGCCAACTCCTGGGCCGGAGGCTTCAGGTTTGCGACGGGAGTGTGACACGATCAGAGCCGTTTGTCGAAGGTCAAATCTTGTTATCGACGCGGCAAAATCGTGGCAACGCCTAACTTCCAGTTAATGGCTTTTGGTGGTAGGAGCTTGCGCACGTCGCGGCAACCAGGCAGAGACCGGAAGCGGAATAGGGACACAAACATGGCCGATCAGGAACAGGCGGATGTCAGGCTGGCGCTCGCGCGGCTCCGCCAGGAGCACGAGGATTACGACGCTGCCATCAACGCCATGATCCAGGTCGGATGCGATGCCCTGCGAATCCAGCGAATGAAGAAGAAAAAGCTCGCGCTGAAGGACAAGATGAGCCAGCTCGAGGACCAGATCATTCCAGATATCATTGCGTGAGGAGGGCAAGATCATGTCGCCGGAAAGACCTGCGGTAGCCATCATCATGGGGAGCCAGTCCGACTGGGAAACCATGAAAAACGCCGCCGATACGCTGGAAGCGCTGGATATCGGCTACGAGGCGCGTATCATTTCGGCGCATCGCACGCCCGACCGCCTGGTGAGCTTCGCCAAGGGCGCCCGCGAGGAAGGTTTCCAGGTCATCATCGCCGGCGCGGGCGGAGCCGCCCACCTGCCGGGAATGGCCGCCGCCATGACCCCGCTGCCGGTTTTCGGCGTACCGGTGCAATCGAAGGCGCTTTCCGGCCAGGACAGCCTGCTTTCGATCGTGCAAATGCCGGCCGGCATTCCGGTCGGAACGCTGGCGATCGGCAAGGCCGGCGCCATCAATGCCGCCCTGCTCGCAGCCGCCGTGCTCGCCCTGCAGGATGACGATATCGCCGATCGGCTCGATGAATGGCGCCTCCGCCAGACGGCCACCGTTGCCGATTATCCGATCGATTGAGTGCCCGAGAGTGAAGACCGCATGACCATCAGGACGATCGGCATCATCGGCGGCGGACAATTGGGCCGCATGCTTGCCGCCGCCGCCGCGAGGCTGAATTTCCGCACCGTCATCCTTGAGCCGCAGCCAGACTGTCCAGCCGCCCAGGTGGCGAACGAACAGATCGTCGCCGCCTATGACGACCCCGCTGCCCTTGCCAAACTCGCGCGCCGCTCGGACGTCGTGACCTATGAATTCGAGAACGTGCCGGTCACCGCCGCCGAAGCGCTGCAGAAGACGGTTCCCGTCCACCCCCCCGCCAAGGCGCTGGAAGTCTCCCAGGACCGGCTGACCGAGAAGACGTTCCTCAATGCCTGCGGCATCGAGACGGCGAAGTTCCATGCCATAGACAGCCAGGCCGATCTCGATGCGGCGCTTGCCGATTTCGGAGGCAAGGGCGTGCTGAAGACCCGCCGCTTCGGCTATGACGGCAAGGGCCAGCGCGTCTTCCGCTCGGCTGGAGACGATCCGGCCGGGACATTCGAGGCTCTGGGCGGCGTGCCGCTCATCCTCGAGAGCTTCGTGCCGTTCGAACGCGAAGTGTCGATCATCGCCGCGCGCGGCAAGGACGGCAGGGTTTCCTGCTACGACCCGGCGGAAAACGTCCACAGGAACGGCATTCTCCACACCTCCACCCTGCCCGCCCGCATTTCGGAGGATGCGGCGCAAGCCGCCCGCGAATCGGCGGAGAAGCTGCTCGCCGCGCTCGATTACGTCGGCGTCATCGGCATGGAGTTCTTCGTGATGGCGGATGGCCGGCTGATCGCCAACGAGATCGCCCCGCGCGTCCACAATTCCGGCCACTGGACGGAAGCGGCCTGCGTCATCTCCCAGTTCGAGCAGCATATCCGCGCCATCACCGGCCTTGCCCTTGGCGATTCGTCCCGCCATTCCGATTGCGTGATGACGAATCTGATCGGCGACGACCTTCATGCCGTGCCCGAATGGCTTGCCCGAAAGGACGTGCTGGTGCATCTCTACGGCAAGACGGAAGCCCGGCCCGGCCGGAAAATGGGGCATATCACCGAATTGAAGGGCCGGAAAACGCCCTCGCAAGGTTGACAGGCGCGATAGCTCGGGTTATCTGCACCCCCAACTGAGAGCGCGCCCCTCGCACCAACAGGCGGCGCGCTTTTGATTGATAGAAAGACAAGCGGCCTGAAAAGGCCCACAGACTGCTGGACCAGTACAATGAAGATCAAGAACTCGCTCAAGGCGCTGAAGGCTCGTCATCGCGATAACCGTCTGGTTCGCCGCAAGGGCCGCGTATACATCATCAACAAGCAGAACCCGCGCTTCAAGGCCCGTCAGGGCTGATCGATACCGGCAGCTTTTGCGCTGCCGCTGATCACATTGTCGATAACGCGACAATTCGGGTTTGAACTTCAGCGCATGCGGATTACCTTATCCGCATGCGCTGTTTTCGTTTCGCGACCTTGATTCTCGGCACTGCCCTTCTCGCCACGCCCGGTTGGGCGCAGGCGCCCGATGCGGTAGCTCCCTCCCCGGCTCCCGAGGCGACGGCACCTTCGCCCGCTCCGCAGGCGGAAGCCCCAGAGCCCGCCAATCCGCTTGATCCGCTGTTCGAGGCGCTGAAGCGCGAGCGAAACCCGGAAAAGGCGCGCGGCATTGCAAGCCAGATAGCCGCCGAGATGAGCGATTCCGGCAGCCCCACCGTCAACCTCTTGATGCAGTGGGCTTCCACCGCCGCGGAGGAGAAGCGCAACGCCGCCGCGCTCGATTTCCTCGATCGGGCAACGCTGCTGCAGCCGGCCTATACGGAGGCCTGGAACCGCCGCGCCACCCTGCATTACACCATGGGCAACAAACGCAAATCCATGGGCGACATCAACGAGGTGTTGAAGCGCGAGCCTCGCCATTTCGGCGCGATCGCCGGCATGGCTGCGATCCTCACCGAGGCCGGAGAGGATGAACTCGCTCTCAAGGCCTGGGAACGCTATCTCGAAGTCTACCCTGCCGATCGCGATGCGCAGGAGGCGGTGACGAAAATCTCCGAGAAGCTTGCGGGCAGCAGGACGTAACAACCGGCCGCTGCTATATTGCCTTCCATGCTCCTCCTGCCTCTCGTTTTCGCCGGCCTGATCGCAGCCGCCTTCGGCTTCTCCGCCTGGAAGGCCTCCGCCATTGAGGCCGAATTCCCGAATGCAGGCGAACTCGTGGACGTGGGCGGGTTTTCGATGAACGTGCTGCACGTCCCCGCCCGCGCCCCGGCGGAGTGCCCGCCGATCGTCTTCATCCATGGCGCAAGCGGCAATCTCAAGGATCAGGAGACCGCTTTCCGCAGGCCGCTTGAAGGCCGCGCCGAACTTCTTTTCGTCGATCGCCCCGGCCACGGCTATTCCGAACGCGGCGGGCAGGAGAACGGCTTTCCGGATGGGCAGGCGGCGGCGATCGCAAGGCTGATGGAGAAGCGCGGCATCGGGCGCGCCATCATCTGCGGCCACTCCTTCGGCGCGGCGATCGCCGCGAGCTTCGCCCTTCATCATCCGGAAAAGACACTCGGCCTCCTCCTTCTTGCGCCCGCCACGCATCCTTGGCCAGGTGATATCGATTGGTACTACAAGCTCGCCAGGCGCCCCCTTTCGGGCTGGCTCTTCAGCCGCCTGCTTGCGCTGCCGGCTGGACTGGCGCTGATCGAGAGCGCCACCCGCTCCGTCTTCCACCCCAATCCGCGACCCGAGACATATCTTTCGGAAGGCGCGCCGGCTCTGGTGCTGAGGCCCAGGGCATTCCGTCACAATGCGATCGACGTGGCCAATCTGAATGAATACGTGACCCGCGTTTCGCCGCGCTACCGCGAGATCACGGCTCCGACGATCATCGTCACCGGAGACAGCGACGCCATTGTTGCCGAGGAAATCCACTCGCGCGGCCTCGCCCGCGATATCGCCGGTTCCGAACTTGTCTTCATCCGCAATCTCGGTCACAAGCCGGATTACATGGCGACCGACGTGGCAATCGCGGCAATAGAGAAACTCTCCGGGTTCGAGCGGGACCTTGAGGCCGCCGCGCGCATTGCCGAAGCGAGGCTCGCCCCTCGTGCAACGGAACTCGAGCCGATCATCGACCTTTCGATCGAAAAGACCTCATAAAGAAATGGACCCGCCGGATCGCTCCGGCGGGTCCTTTTCTTGAACCAGGCTTGTGTTTAAACGCCCGTCTGGCCGTCCGAGCCGATATAGGCGATACGCAGCATGTTGGTGGCACCGGGAGTTCCGAGCGGCACGCCCGCCGAAATGATGATCCGGTCTCCCGGCTTGCCGAAACCTTCCGACACAACGATGCGGCAGGCCCGGTTGACCATGTCATCGAGATCAGTGGCGTCATGCGTGACGACGCAATGCAGGCCCCAGCAGATGGAAAGCCGCCGCGCCGTCTGGATGATCGGCGAAAGCGCGATGATCGGCACCTGCGGCCGCTCGCGCGCGGCGCGCAGGCCAGTCGTGCCGGACGAGGTATAGGTGACGATTGCCGAGAGCTTCAGCGTTTCGGCGATCTGGCGGGCGGCAAGCGAGATGGCATCCGCCCCCGTCGCCTCCGGCGTGGCGCGCTGGGCATAGATGATGGTCGGATAGAGCGGGTCCTGCTCCACCTGGCTGGCAATGGCCGTCATCATCGAGACCGCCTCGACCGGATACTGGCCCGAAGCGGATTCGGCCGAGAGCATGATCGCATCGGCGCCTTCGAAAACGGCGATGGACACGTCCGAAACTTCGGCGCGGGTCGGAACCGGCGCGGTAATCATCGATTCCAGCATCTGGGTGGCCACGACGACCGGCTTGCCGGCGCGCCGACACAAGCGGGTCAACTGCTTCTGGATGCCCGGAACGGCTTCGATCGGCATTTCGACGCCGAGATCGCCGCGCGCCACCATGACCGCATCGGAAAGCTCGATGATCTCGTCGATGCGCTCCAGGGCCTGGGGCTTCTCGATCTTCGACATGATGCCGACGCGGCCGCGGGCGATCTTGCGCACTTCGGCAAGGTCGTCCGGCCGCTGCACGAAGGAAAGCGCCACCCAGTCGACTTCGTCCGTAGCCAGCACGGCGTCGAGATCGACGCGGTCCTTGTCGGTCAGCGCACCGACGGGAAGCAGCGTATCGGGCAGGCTCACGCCCTTGCGGTCGGAAATGCCATTGCCGGCGATGACGGTGCAGACGATGCTCTTGCCGTCCGTCTTTTCGGCCTTGAGCGTCAGCTTGCCGTCGTCGATCAGCAGTCGGTGGCCCGGTTTGACGGCTTCGAGAATTTCCGGATGCGGAAGGAAGACGCGGGTTTCGTCGCCCGGCTCGTCGCGATTGTCGAGCGTGAAGGTCTGCCCGGGCGCCAGCGCAACCTTGGTCGCGGCGAATTTGCCGACGCGCAGCTTCGGCCCCTGGAGGTCCGCCAGAATGCCGATCGGCCGGCCCGAGCGGGCTTCCACGGCACGGATGCGCTTGATCAAGCTACGCATCACGTCATGGCTGGCATGGCTCATGTTGATGCGGAAGAGGTCGGCGCCTGCCTCGTGCAGTTTCTGAATCATCTCCTCCTCGGACGAGGCGGGACCCAGCGTCGCGAGGATTTTCACTTTACGATTACGCTTCATCAATTCTGGCCTTCCTGCGTAGCAGGCGTATCGGAAAGCTGGACCATCCAGCTTCCCTGTCGTCCGGTGTCGTATTCCTTGAAGCCCATCCGCTGATAGCCGCGGGCAAAGCAATCCTGAACACCGCCGATCTTGAACTCGTTTTCGGCGACGCACATGTTCACGTCGCCCGTCCAGCGGCCGCCGCGGGCGGCATCCTCCGCGTAAAGGTAGTAGTAGCGGGATTTCAGCTCGCCCTCGATCAGCGTGGCGCAGGTGGAGGCCGGCACCTGCCACCAGCCTTCGGTGGTCCAGCCTTCCTCGGCCCGGTAGCCGATCGCGACACCGACCAGGTTCTGGGTCCCGTTGCAGACGCGGAAATCCGCATGCGCGGCATCGGCAATAAAGAGGGGCGCACCGAGCGCCGCCGCGAATGCCAGTGCCGGGAAAGTTGAGAAGGAGCGGATGGGAAAAACGGAGGATCTCTTCGACACGGTTTCCGATGGGACTCCATGGTTATTCGTGAGAGACTTTCTTCGCGCGACAGGTTCCGAAAGTCAACGAAGGTCTAATCGATTATAGGCTTCTTCCCGGTGGAACACCTTCATGCGAACGCAGCTTGCGCCGGCATCGCCCCCGTGTCATCAACACCGATCGGTTCGGGACTTCGGGATTACCTTTTCCACATATGCAGGACTTCATTCCTTTCGAAATCATAGAAGGCGATTATGACAGCGGCATGGTGCTCCTCGCCGACCATGCGATGAACCGCCTGCCGCAGGCCTATGGAAGCCTCGGCCTGCCCGACGAGGCCTTCCGGCGTCATATCGCCTACGACATCGGCATAGAGGGCCTGACGCGCAGGCTCGCCGCCACGCTGAACGTGCCCGCCGTGCTGGGCTGCTTCTCCCGCCTGCTGATCGATCCGAACCGCGGCGAGGATGACCCCACCCTCGTCATGAAGATTTCCGACGGCGCGATCGTTCCCGGCAATTATCCGATCACCGATGAGGAATGGAATTTTCGCCTCGATACCTATCACCGCCCCTATCACCGCGCGGTGGAGAGAACGCTCGCGAAGGCGGGCGCATCCGGCCGGGCGCCGCTCGTGCTCTCGCTGCATTCCTTCACGCCGGCCTGGAAGGGCGTGCCCCGCCCCTGGCACGCCGCCGTGCTATGGGACAGCGACCATCGTGCCGTGCTGCCCTTCCTGGAACTCCTGCGTCAGCCCGGCGATATTCTGGTCGGGGACAACGAGCCCTATGACGGCGCGCTGCGCGGCGACACCATGTACCGGCATTGCATGACGTCCGGCACGCCGCATGCGCTCCTGGAGGTTCGGCAGGATCTGATCGGCGACGAGGCCGGCATCGAAGCCTGGGCGGAACGGCTTGCGCCGATCTTTGCCACGCTCAACGCCGATCCCGCCTTGCACGAATACAGAGTGTTTCCCTCGCGTACCGGGCCGTACCCGGCGTGAAAATCTCCACCAGTCCGAACCCGAGGATGCTCAAAAAGCCGCATTCGGCGTGAACAAACCCGCGCATGGTTGATCTGTCGGGGATTCGCCCTTGACCTTGCGGCGGCTTTTCGGCAGTTGACGACCACTCATTCGAATTTTCAAAGATCAGGAGACACTCGATGTCTGATGCACATGGCGTCGCCCGCGACCAACTCCGCGCATTTGTCGAGCGCATCGAACGGCTGGAAGAAGAAAAGAAGACGATCGCCGACGACATCAAGGACGTCTATGGCGAGGCGAAGTCCATGGGCTTCGACACCAAGATTCTGAAAAAGGTTATCGCGCTTCGCAAGAAGGACGAGCAGGAGCGCATGGAAGAGGACCTGATCCTCGATACCTATCTGCAGGCGCTCGGCATGATCGAGGCACCGCAGGACCAGGACGCCGCCTGATCGGCACGCGCCCCATCCGATACCTTCAACCCGCCGGGCTTCCCGGCGGGTTTTTGTTTGCCTCGCGCCCCTGAACTCTTGAAGCTTAGCCTCGCTCCACCCGGCTTGCGGCAAGCTTGAGAAAAATATTTGCATCTGCCCGTTTTCTTTGCAGTTTTCTTTCCTTCGAAGCTTCCCATTTTCTGCGATGTATGCGCCACCATCTGCCAGCTTCGAAAGGATTAATGAAATGAGTTGGTTGAAAACCATTGCCGCTGCCACGCTGATCCAGGCGGCAGCCCTGATGCCGGCGCTCGCTGGCGAAAATCTCGCCGCCATCAATTCCGCCGGCGCCATCAAGATCGGCACCGAAGGCACCTATGCGCCCTTCACCTATCATGATGCGACCGGCAAGCTCGTCGGGTTCGACGTCGAGATCGGCGAGGCGGTCGCCGCGAAGCTGGGCGTCAAGGCCGAGTTCATCGAGGGAAAATGGGACGGGCTGATCGCCGGCCTCGACGCCAAGCGTTACGATGCGGTCATCAATCAGGTCGGCATCACCGAGGCTCGCAAGCAGAAGTATGACTTCTCCGAGCCCTATATCGCCTCGAAGGCCGTCCTGATCGTCCGGGAAGACAACGAGGACATCAAGGGCTTTGCCGATCTCAAGGGCAAGAAGTCTGCCCAGTCGCTGACCAGCAATTTCGGCAAGCTCGCCGAACAGGCCGGCGCCGAGCTCGTCGGAACGGACGGCTTCGATCAGTCCATCCAGCTCGTGCTGACGCGCCGTGCCGATGCGACGATCAATGACAGCCTCTCCTTCCTCGACTTCAAGAAGCAGAAGCCCGACGCGCCGGTGAAGATCGCCGCCGAGCAGGAAAACGCCGAATATTCCGGCATCATCATCCGCAAGGAAGAGCCGGAGCTTCTGGAAGCCATCAACAAGGCGCTGGCCGACATCAAGGCCGACGGCACCTACCAGAAGATATCGGAAAAGTATTTCGGACAGGACGTTTCGAAATAGGTTGAAGTGTCCTGCGGGTTTCCCGCGCAACCAACATGAACTATTAGTTCGATGCGTCCGGCCGCCGGGC